>NZ_JAIQDD010000034.1:0-91436 GCF_020036995.1 Corallococcus sp. AS-1-12
TCCGTTTCGACGGGCCTGCCTGCTCGGCTGCACCTATGTCTTTGATTCTGCTTTGCTTTTCGCCGCCGCGTTAAACGAACGCGGATGCGTTGTGCACACAGGCGAAGATGATCTTCTTCATCGGAAAGACTCCTCAGAAATTCCCATCCAGAGCTGCCATGCCATGAATGCCAGATAGAGCGCGAGCACCAGCAAGCCCTCGGGCCGGGTGAGGGTCCAGTCGAAGCTGATGGACAGCGGGAAGAGCAGCAGCGTGAGGCCCAGCAGCACCAGGAGGATGAGGGTGCCCCCCTCGGGGAGGGGCACCGTGGCGATGACCGAGGCCGTGCCCAGGATGAAGAGCAGGTTGAAGATGTTGGAGCCCACGATGTTGCCCAGGGCCATGTCCGTCTGGCCGCGGCGCATGGCCATCAGGCTGGTGATGAGCTCGGGCAGCGTGGTGGCCAGGGACACGACGGTGAGGCCGATGAGCTGCTGGGACATGCCCAGCGCCCGGGCCGCGCCCACCGCGCCCGTCTCCCCCAGCTTGCCTCCCAGCCCCAGCAACACCAGACCGCCCACCACCCTCGCGGAGGCGCGCCGCCACGACAGCAGGGGCTCGCGCCGCACGACCTCCTCGGCCTCCCCGGCGTAGGCGGCGCCCACCTTCGCGGGTTGCTTCGCCGCCCGCAGCATCATCCCCATGAAGCCCAGGAAGACGGCGAGCAGCACCACGCCATCCGCCCGGGACAGTCCGGGCCGGCCATCCGCGCCCAGGGAGCCCGGGAGCCAGGAGAGCACCAGCAGCAGCAGCACGGCGCCCAGCAGCACGGGCAGCTCGCGCCGCAGCAGCGAGGAGCACACCTTCACGGGCCGCACCAGCGCGGACAGGCCGAGCACCAGCCCCACGTTGGTGAGCGACGAGCCCGTCATGTTGCCGAACGTCAGCGCCGTCGCGCCGCCGAGCGAGGCCGCGACGTTGAGAGCAAGCTCCGGAGCCGAGGTGCCAAACGCCACCAGCGTCAGGCCAATGGTGATCGGCGGGACGCCATGGCGCTCGGCGAGGGCCACCGCGCCCTTGACGAGCAGGTCCCCACCGAGCACCAGCAGCACGACGCCACCCGCGAAGAATCCCAGGGAGGTGAGGAGTTCCAGGGGCATGCCGCTCTTCCAACGCCTGGCCTCCGGGCCGGGCGCTAGTGCTGGGGGACCGCTTGCGGAACGACGAGGACGTCGCACTCCGCGCGCCGGAGACAAGCCTCCGCGACGCTGCCCAGCAGCGCGTGCATCAGTCCATGGCCGCCGTGCTTGCCGACCACCAGCAGTTCGGTCCCCTGCTCGCGAACGGCCTGTTCAAGCTCCGCTTGCGGATCGCCCGAGCGCACCAGGGCATGAAGGTCCGTTCCCTGATCCCGGTAGGGCTGGAGGTAGGCGCGCAGCCCTGCGTCGGCCTCGGTGGCCCGCCTCCGGTAGTAGGCCACCATCTGCTTCGCGGAGGTCCCCGCCTGATGCATGACCAGGGCATAGCGGGTGTCGTAACAATGGAGCACGTCCAGGGGCCCGGCCTCCGGCCGCGTCAGGCGGAGCGCCAGCCCCAGCGCCTCGCGTGCGTTTTCGGAGTAGTCGATGCCCACCATGACACGGCGGTAGGGGGCCTCCGCCGGAAGCCGGGTGACCAGGACCGGCACCCGGCCGTGGCGGGCCAGCTTCTCGGGCGTATCCCCGAGCAGGCGCGCGAGCCGCCCCTTGGGCTCACGAGCGACGATGACAAGTTCGGGCGCGTCCTGCGCGGCATAGCGCTCGAAGGCCTCCATCAGGTCCTCGTCCATGACGGGCTCGACCCGGGAGAGCGTGCCGCCCACCGCTTGAAGCCGCGCCACCAACCGCGCTTCGGCGCGAGCCAGGGACTCCCCCTGGGACTCCGCGCCCTGGCGTACGAGGACGGCGACGCGGGCTCCGGGCGCCAGGTCCAGCAGGCTGGCCCGCTCAAGAGCACCCGGGGCGCGGTCGGCTTCGACCATCACGGCCACACTCCGCAAACCACCGGAGGCGCGAGGCCGTGCGTCGGACGCGGGCGCTTGCGGGAGTTCTGGGTGGATGTTCATCGCCATGCTCCGGGGGGGGATAGGCCCACGCGGTGGGGGCCGTCCCTTGAAGGTTCCGCACCCCTTCCGTGACAGTCAACACGCGCCCAGGACGCGCCTGAGGGTCCCCTGCCCGAAGGTCCCGGCCGCTGTCGTCATGAGGACGGGGCCACACCGGGACTGTGTGGAAGTGATGCTCGTCCCGCGAATCCAGCGCCGCTCCGGGGGCCTTCTCCCGGAGCGTGTGGTCGAGTTCGTGCGCCGTCGGCCCGGGGCTCTCGGCACCTCTTCCAGCCATGCTCACGGTGCTCGTCATTGGTGGCTTCTGCGCGGCGCTCCTCGCTCCCTGGGCGGTTCGGCTGTCTCCGCGCCTCGCGAGCCGGGGGCTGATGTTCCTGCCCCTGGGAGCCTTCGTGGCGCTCGCGCGCACGCTCCCGTCCGTCACTTCGGGCAACCCGCTCGCCGAGCGGTGGGCGTGGGCGCCAGAGGTGGACCTATGGCTGTCCTTCCGCCTGGACGGGCTGGCGCTGCTGTTCGCGCTGCTCATCACCGGGATGGGCGCGCTCGTGACGCTCTACGCGGCGTCCTACCTCTCCGGGCACGGGCGGCTGGGGGGCTTCTACGGCCAGCTCTTCCTGTTCATGTCGGCGATGCTGGGCGTGGTCCTCGCGGACAACCTGCTCGCGATGTTCATCTGCTGGGAGCTCACCAGCCTGAGCTCCTATGCCCTGGTGGGCTTCCACCGCGAGCGGCCCGAGGCTCGCCGCTCCGCGCTCCAGGCACTGCTGGTGACGGTCGCCGGGGGGCAGGCGCTCCTGGTGGGGCTGCTGCTGCTCGCGCACATGGGAGGCAGCTTCGAGCTGTCCACGCTCGCGCGGCAGGGCCAGCCCCTGCGCGCCCACCCCCTCTACCTGCCCGCGCTGATGCTGGTGCTTGCTGGCGCCTTCACCAAGTCCGCCCAGGTGCCCTTCCATGCCTGGCTCCCGGGGGCCATGGAGGCACCCACCCCGGTGAGCGCCTACCTGCACTCCGCGACGATGGTGAAGGCAGGCATCTACCTGCTCATGCGGCTGCACCCGGCCCTGGGCGGCACGGCCCCCTGGGCCCTGCTGCTGACGCTGGTGGGCGGGGCGACGATGCTGTGGGGCGCGGCGCGGGCGCTGGCGGAGGTGGACCTCAAGCGGCTCCTGGCCTACGCCACGCTCGCGGTGCTCGGGCTGCTGGTGATGTTGCTGGGGGTGGGGACCCCCGCGGCCCTGCACGCGGCGCTCGTGTACCTGCTGGCGCACGCGCTCTACAAGGCCGCGCTCTTCCTCGTCGCGGGAGCGGTGGACCATGAGGCGGGCACCCGCGACGTGATGCGCCTGGGAGGGCTGCGCCGCGCCATGCCGTTCACGGCCCTGGCGGCGGGCCTGGCCGCCCTGGGCATGGCGGGCGTGCTCCCCGCCTTCGGCTTCATCGGCAAGGAGCTTGTCTACGAGGCGGTGCTCCATGCCCCGCGCGCCGCCGCGCCCCTCACCGCCGCCCCGGTGGTCGCCTTCGTTCTACTGGTGGCGGTAGCGGTGATGGTGGGCGTGCGTCCCTTTCTCGGGCGTCCGGAGGGTGTGGCCAAGGCCGTGCACGAGGCGCCGGCCGGGATGTGGGGACCGCCGCTCCTCCTGGCGGTGCTGGGGCTCCTCCTCGGCTTCGCGCCCGGGCTGCTCTCACCGCTGCTGGCCTCCGCGGGCGCCGCGGTCCAGCCCGGCCTGGGCCCTTTGGAGCTGTCGCTCTGGCACGGCATCAACCCCGCGCTCGGGCTGAGCGCGCTCAGCCTCGCTGCCGGCGCGGCGGCATTCGTGGGGCGCAAGCGCCTGCGCGGCGTGGCGGGCGCGCTCTGCCCTCCAGCGGTGCGGGCTGTCTGGAGCTTCGAGCGCTTCCTCCAGGGACTCAACGCGGTGGCCCTGTGGCAGACCCACGTGCTCCAGTCCGGCGACCAGGGCCGCTACATCCTGTGGGTGCTGGCATCCACCTTCGGGCTGCTGGGCTACACGCTGGCGGTTCGCGGTGGGGGCTTCACGCCGCCCCTCGCCATGGGCCAGGTGGACGTCGCGGGCGCGGGCGTGGCGCTGCTCATCGTGCTGGCCGCGAGAGCCGTCACACGGGCCTGCTCGCGGATTGCCGCGGTGACGGCGCTGGGCGTGGTGGGCTTCGGGGTGGCGCTGCTCTTCCTCTTCTTCGGCGCGCCCGACCTCGCGCTCACCCAGGCCATCGTCGAGGCCCTCACCGTCGTGGTGTTCGTGCTCGCGCTGCTGCACCTGCCCCGCTACACGCGGCTCTCCAGCACGGCGGTGCGCCTGCGTGACGGGGTGCTGGCCGTGGGCGTCGGGGGGACGATGGGGCTGCTCGCGCTGTCCGCCGCCGCGCCGCCGCCGCACCCCTTCGTGTCCTCGTTCTTCCTGGAGCACAGCGTGTCCCAGGCGCACGGCCACAATGTGGTCAACGTCATCCTCACCGACTTCCGGGCGCTCGACACCCTGGGGGAGATCACCGTGCTCGTGGTGGCGGCGCTGGGGGTGCACGCGCTTCTCAAATTGCTTCCCGCCCGGAGGATGCCGTCATGAGTTCCTCGCTCATCCTCGCCACCACCACCCGGTGGCTCCAGCCGCTCCTCCTGCTCTATTCGGTCTTCCTGCTGGTGAGCGGGCACGACGAGCCCGGTGGTGGCTTCACCGGCGGGCTGGTGGCCGCTGCCGCGTTCACCCTGCATGCCCTGGCCTATGACGTGGCCTCGGCGCGCCGGGCGCTGCGCTTCGACCCATCCACGCTCATGGCACTGGGGCTGCTGCTGGCGTTGGCGGCCGGGATGTGGGCGCCGCTGCGATGGGATGCGCCCTTTCTCACCGGCGCCTGGGCGGAGGTGCATCCGCTGGGGCTGGGGCCGCTGGCCGTGGGCACGCCGTTGCTCTTCGACCTGGGCGTCTACCTGGTGGTCACGGGGGTGGCGCTCACCTTCGTGCTCTCCCTGGCGGAGGTGTGACGGATGAGTCTCCTCCTGGCCCTGGTGATTGGCTGTCTCTACGCGGCGGGAACCTATCTGGTGCTGCGGCGCAACCTGATGCGGCTCATCCTGGGGCTGGCGCTGCTTTCGCACGCGGCCAACCTGCTCATCTTCGCGGCGGTCGGGCTGCGACGGGGGCGGCCGCCCATCGTCCCGGAGGGAGCCCTGACGCCGGAGGCCCCCACCGCGGAGCCGTTGGCCCAGGCGCTGGTGCTCACCGCCATCGTCATCAGCTTCGGCCTGCTGGCCTTCGCCGTGACGTTGCTGCACCGCGCCCACCAACTGTCGAGGTCCGCGGATCTCGACACGCTTGAGGGCACGGACCGATGACACAACTTCCGGTGCTCCCGTTGATCATCCCCCTGGCCACCGCGGCCACCACGATGCTGCTGGGGCGCTGGCCGCGCGTGCGGCAGGCGGTGAGCATCCTGGGCGCGGCGCTGCTGTTGGCGGCGGCGCTCGCGCTGCTCGTGCGCGTCGAGCGCGAAGGCATCCAGGTCATGCAGGTAGGCCGCTGGCCCTACCCCGTCGCCATCAGTCTGGTGGCGGACCTCTTCAGCGCGGGGCTGGTGGTGCTCTCGGGCCTGCTGGGGCTCGCGGTGTGCCTCTATTCCGTGGCGGGCATGGACGCGGCGCGAAAGGCGTTCAACTCCGAGGCCTTCATGCACGTGCTGCTCATGGGCGTGTGTGGCGCCTTCCTGACCGGGGACCTCTTCAACCTCTACGTCTGGTTCGAGGTGCTGCTCATCGCCTCGTTCGCGCTCCTGGCGCTGGGCGGTGAGCTGGCGCAGATTGAAGGCGCGGTGAAGTACGTCACCCTCAACCTCATCGCCTCGGCGCTGTTCCTCGCGGCGGTAGGGCTGCTCCATGGGCTGATGGGCACGCTCAGCATGGCGGATCTGGCGCAGAGGCTGCCGCGGACGCCGCAGCCCGGCACCGTGGCGGCGGTGACGGTGCTGCTGCTGGCGGCCTTCGGCATCAAGGCGGCGCTCTTCCCATTCTTCTTCTGGCTGCCCGCCAGCTACCCCACGCCCCCCATGGCGGTGACGGCGCTCTTCGCCGGCCTGCTCACCAAGGTGGGCCTCTACGCGCTCATCCGGGTCTTCTGCCTGCTGTTCGCCCATGACTTCGCGTTCTTCCAGCCGGTGCTGGTGGCCATGGCCTGCATCACCATGATGACGGGCGTGCTGGGCGCGGCCTCGCAGTACGACTTCCGGCGCATCCTCGCGTTCCACTCCATCAGCCAGGTGGGCTACATGCTGCTGGGGCTCGCGCTCTTCGCGCGGCAAGGGCTGGCCGGGGCGCTCTTCTTCATCCTCCACCACGGCCTGGTGAAGTCGAGCCTCTTCCTCGTCAGCGGGCTGACGCACCGGCTGCGGGGCACCCATGACCTGAAGGCGCTCGGCGGGCTCCAGGGCTCCCACCCGGGAGTCGCCCTGCTCTTCGCCATCTTCGCGCTGGCGCTGGCGGGCCTGCCCCCTTCCTCGGGCTTCTTCGCCAAGCTTGCGCTGGTGCGCGAGGCGCTCGCGCAGGGGCGCTACGTGAGCGTGGGGGTGGCGCTCACGGTGAGCGTGTTGACGCTCTTCTCCATGACGAAGATCTGGGCCGAGGCCTTCTGGAAGGCGCCGCCCGTGCCGGTCACCCGGAGCGCGCCGCCGCCGCGCTCCATGGTGTTGCCGGTGGGGGCGCTCGCGCTGGGGGTGCTGTGGTTGGGGCTCCAGCCCGGTCCTGCCTTCGGGCTGATCACGAGAGCCGCCGAGCAGTTGCTGTCCCCCGAAGGCTATATCCTCGCGGCGCAGGGAGCTGCGAGATGAAGACGCTGCTGGGCAACGTGGCACTGGCGCTGGGATGGGCCGCGTTCACCGGGTTCAAGGTGCGCAACCTGTTCGTGGGGTTCGTCCTGGGCTATCTCATCCTCTGGGCGTCGCCCACGGTGGCCGCGCACACCCCCTATTTCTCACGGGTACGGCAGTTGCTGGGCTTCGTGCTCTTCTTCCTCAAGGAGCTGGCCGTCGCCACGCTGCGTATCTCCCTCGACGTGCTCACCCCCACCCACCGGATGACCCCGGCGGTGATTGGGATTCCCCTGGATGCGCGAACGTCCGGGGAGATCACCTTCCTGGCGCTGGTGGTGAGCCTCACGCCCGGCACGCTCGCGCTGGATGTCTCCAGTGACCGGCGCGTCCTCTACATCCATGCCATGTACGCCGCGGATCCCGAGGCGGTGCGCAGCGACATCAAACGGGGCTTCGAGCGGCGCATCCTGGAGCTGCTGCGATGAGCGCGGCGGACTCGCCCGGCTTCACGCTGCTCTTGGAGGTCATCCTGGGGCTCCTCACCCTGGCGTTGGCCCTCGTCTTCGTGCGCCTGCTGCGGGGCCCCACCGCGCCCGACCGGGTGGTGGCGCTCGACACGATGGGTGTTCTGACCCTGGGGATGACGGCCGTCTACAGCGTTTATACCCGAGAGCCCCACCTGCTGCGGGTGACCGCTGGCATCGCGCTCATCTCATTCCTGGGCACGGTGGCGGTGGCGCGCTACCTCGAGCGGGTGAAAGCGCGATGAGGACATGGCTCGTCGGGGGGCTGCTGCTGTCGGGCGCCCTGTTCATGGGGCTCGCGGCGCTGGGGCTCGCACGCCTGCCGGACCTCTTCTGCCGCATGCAGGCGGCGACCAAGAGCGGGACGGCGGGAGCAGGGCTGCTGCTGCTGGGCACGGCGGTGTATTTCGAGGACACGCAAATCGCCACCCGGGCCCTCGCCGTGGTCGCCTTCCTCTTCCTCACCGCGCCCGTGGCCGCCCATCTGCTGGCGCGCGCGGGCTACAACCTTGGGGTGTCCCTGTTCAGGACGCGGACGGACGAACTGAGGGAGCGTTTCGGGCGGGGAGGTGCCGAGCCCGGAGGAACGCCCCCGCTCTTCACGTCAGACAGGCCCGCTCCGTCAGGGCCTTCGGGGCTACGCAGCCGCCGCTGAAGCGCCGCGAGGCTTCAGCGTCCGCAGGATGCCGCAGCCGACGAGTCCCGCCATGAGGGAGCCGAGGAGGATGCCGAACTTGGCTTGCGCCAGGAACTCGGGTGCGTCCGTGAAGGCCAGGCTGGCGATGAAGAGGGCCACGGTGAAGCCGATGCCCGCGAGCACGGAGACGCCGAAGAGCTGGGGAATGGAGGCGTTGCCGGGCATGCCGGACAGGCCCAGCCGGACCGCCAGGAAGGTCGCGCAGAACACGCCCACGGCCTTACCGATGAACAAGCCCAGGGCCGAGCCGAGGAGAACGGGCCGCGTCAGGCTGTCCAGGCCCACTCCGGAGAGCGGGAGCCCCGAGTTCGCGAGCGCGAAGATGGGCATGATGCCGAAGGAGACCCAGGGGTGCAGCGCGTGAACGAAGCGGTTGAGCGGGGGCTCCAGGTCCTCGATCTCCTCTTCGATTTGCAGCAGCTCGTTGTTGGCGATGTCCTCCTGGGGCGAGCGCTTGACCAGCTCCGCGGGGCGGACGTTCAAGGCCACGAGGACATCCCTCACGGGGCGGTGTCCCCGAGCCGAATCATCAGCCCCAGGAGCACGCCCGCGATGGTGGCGTGGATGCCCGAGTGATGGATGACGTACCAGAGCGCGACTCCCGCAACGCCATACGCCACTGCGGACGTGGAGCCGGTTGAAGAGGCCGAGAAGCGCGAGCACTCCGGCTGACATGAGCAGCCACAGCGGCTCCAGGCCATGGCCGTAGAAGAGGGCGATGACGAGGATGCCGCCCATGTCATCGAAGATGGCCAGCGCCGTGACGAAGACGACGAGGCCCTGCGACACGCGCCCCTTCAGCAGCGTCAGGCAACCGATGCAGAAGGCGATGTCGGTGGCCATGGGGATGGCCCAACCCTCCGTTCCCCCCTGCCCAAGGTGAACAGCAGGTAGATGCATGCGGGAACGAGCATCCCACCCATCGCGGCCACGAAGGGCAACAGCGCCTTGGGTGCACTGTTCAGCTCGCCGACGGCCAGCTCCCGCTTGATCTCCATGCCCACGACAAAGAAGAAAACGGACATGAGTCCATCGTTGATGAGCTGGGCCAGGGTGAACTCCGCCTGTGACGCTCCGAGGCCCAGGACGAAGCGGCGCTCCAGGAGCGCCGTGTAGCTGTCACCCCACGGCGAGTTCGCCCAGAGAAGCGCGGCGACCGCGGCGACGAACAGAAGAACGCCGCTCACCGCCTCCAAGCGGAAGAATGCGCGCAGCGGCTCCACGACAGCCTTGAAGAGCGGAGGAAGGGGCTTGGAGGACGTGCTCAGGCGGGCACAAAGTAATTCCTCCGGGATGTCGTCACGAGCTGATTCGGAGGGCACTCCCGCGAGAGTCGCTGGCCGTCGACGACGCGCTTCGGACCGTGATCAGGAGTGCCGCGAACTTTTCGGGCGTGAGAGCACAACGGCGACGCCTCTGGCTCGACGTGCCCGCTTCACGGGGTGGCGCCGCTCTGGCCGGACCGCGACAGAGGGGCACTGTGAACTCCGGCGCCTACTGGATGGCGAAGATGAGCGTCACCTTCGCCTGCACCGTCTGCTCCTCCGGCTGGATGGGCGTGGGGGGCGCGGCGCGCGACTCCGCCATGTCCATGGCGAAGGTGGCCGGGTACAGGCGCGGGGCCTCCGTCACCGTGCTCGCGTCCAGCACCGCGCCCAGCTTCACGTTCAGCGACGCGGCCAGCACCTCCGCGGACTTCCGGGCTCGCGCCACCGCCTGCCGCAGCGCTTCGCCCTGCACCGCGTCCTGCCGGCTCAACCCGAAGCGCACGGAATCCACCCGGTTCGCCCCCGCCGCCAACGCCTTGTCCAACAGGCTCCCCACCTTGGACAGGTCCGTCACGTGGACGCTCACCAGGTTGCTCACCCGGTAGCCCTTGAGCTTCGGCTCACCGCCCTGCGGCGGCGCCGGCGTGTACTCCGGATAGACGTTGTAGTTGCGCGTCTGCAAATCGCGCTTCTGGATGCCCGCACCGGTGAGCGCCGCGAGCACCTTCTCCATCCGCTTCGCGTTCTCCTCGCCCGCCGCCTTCGCGTTCTGCGCGGACGTCTCCACCGCCACGTCGATGAAGGCCTCGTCCGGCTGCGCCTTCACCTCGCCCGTGCCCTCCACGCGCAGCGTGCGCACCTGCGGATCCACCGGCGGCCGGGGCTGCGGTGAGCCGGGCGGCGTTCCCTGCGTCTGCGCCGCGGCCGTGAAGCCCACGAGCACCACCAGCGTCGTCAACATCCTGCGAACAGCGGACATGGCGCCTCCTTCCCAAGGCCCCGAGCACCTTCGCGCTCCGGGCGCGAAAGCCTCTCATGTCCCTCCAGACGCCCCAGCCCCGGCGGACATTCACCGGGCCCGAGGCGTCCAGCGCCTGACGCTCGCTCAGTGCAGCGGCTCGCCCGCCGGGTCCGGCGACATCATGGACTCCAGCGGCTTGCGCAGGGGACGCGGCGCGGACTTGCGCACCCGCGTGACGGCCTTGCGGCGCGCCGTGCGCAGCGCGTCCCGGCCCATGTCCATCACCGCCGCCACCGCGCCCGTCAGCAGGTTGCCCGGCGGCGTGTCCGGCGCGGCCGGGTGCGGGTGCGTGGGCGCGCCCTTCTTCGCCAGCTCCAGCGCCTCGCCCACCTGCCGCAGCTCCTGCGGCTTGAAGGCCTTCTTCACCTCCGGGAAGAGGTACTGCTCCTCCTCCGTGACGTGCGCGCGCACGTTCTCCATCAGCACGTGCACCTTCGCGTCGAAGCGCTCGGACTCCGGCGGCAGCGTGTCCAGCTCCGACAGCACCCACTTCACCACGTGGTGCTCCTCCAGCGCCCGCAGCACGTCCGGCGACAGGTCCTCCGAGCGCGCGCGCACCGCCGGGTAGAAGACCTGCTCCTCGATGGCGGCGTGGATGGACAGCTCGCGCACCATCTCGTCCACCAGCTTGCGCTTGTGCGCCAGCGCGTGCTCACCCGCCTTCTCGAACTTGCGGAACAACTGCTCCACCGTCTTGTGGTCCGCCTTCAGCAACGTGATGGCATCCATGGGCCGTCTCCCTTCCGTCGAAGCGGGGGGCCGCGCATCCCCCATCGCGAAGCCGCTCGGGCCTGAGTGACCCTGGCGCAGCGCGGCACGGAGTGAAGGGTGGGGATGGATTCCCAGCCGTGCCCACCCCCGCTGCCCTGGCCCCCGCGTCAGGACGGAGGGCAGGCGGGCGGAGGGCCCCTTCTGTCCGGAACCGGTCGGAAAAACCGTACCCGCCCCCACTCCCCGGGCGGCCCGGGAGTGCACACCGTGCGCGGCCAGATCGGTCTCGCGCCGGGCGGCGGGCAAGGGAACAGGGGCACTACCGTGACGACGAACACGCTGCGCCTGCGGGTGGCGCGCATCACCCGCGAGGCGGAAGGCATCCAGTCCTACGAGCTGGTGTCCCAGGACGGCGGCGCCCTGCCCGAGTTCGAGGCCGGCGCCCACCTGGACGTGCGGGTGCCGGGGCTGGACGGCATGCGCCAGTACTCGCTCTGCAACGACCCGAGCGAGACGCACCGCTACGTCATCGCCGTGCAGCGCGACGCCCACGGCCGCGGCGGATCCAAGGCGATGCACGACCACGTCCGCGAGGGCGACGTGCTCACCGTGAGCGAGCCCGTCAACGACTTCCCCCTGCTGTACGGGCGCAGCTACGTGCTCATCGCGGGCGGCATCGGCATCACGCCGCTGCTGGCCATGGCGCGCGTGCTGGAGCGCACCGGCGCGGAGTGGGTGCTGCACTACTGCGCGCGCGACGCGGACCGCACCGCCTTCCGGGAGCTGTTGTCCACGCCGTCCTTCGCCGGCCGCGTGCACGTGCACCACGACGGGGGCGACCCTTCGAAGGGGCTGGACGTGCGGTCGCTGCTGGCGACGCGCGGCCCGGGCACGCGGCTGTACTGCTGCGGCCCGGCGGGCCTGATGAAGGCCGTGCGCGAGGCGGCCACCCTGCACAAGTGGCCCTGGGAGAAGGTGCACTTCGAGGCCTTCACCGCGGAGGGCACCTCCGCCACCCACGCGACGCCGGAGGAGGACTTCGAGGTGTCGCTCAAGAGCACCGGCCAGGTGCTGCGCGTGCCGGCCGGCAAGAGCGTGCTCAACGTCCTGCGCACCCACGGCGTGAAGGTGGAGAGCGACTGCGAGGCGGGCTCCTGCGGCACCTGCGTCACCCGCGTGTGCGAGGGAACTCCGGACCACCGTGACACGTTCTTCCAGCAAGAGCCCGCGGGAAATGCACGGATGCTGGTCTGCGTGTCGCGCGCCCGGTCCAAGCGGCTGGTGCTGGATCTGTAGCGACACCCCCGGGCCCGGCGTTTTGGAGCGCGCCTGGGCACGGCGGGCCGCCTATGCTCGCGCCCCGCTCGTACACGAGAGAGGCTGATGAGCGACGGGACGTTGTTCTCCATGGACACTCCGCCCACCGAGGCCCGGTTCCAGAACCGGCTCTGGGTGGCGGACGCGTTGGACCTCACGGGCGCGGCGCTCGTGGGTTGGGGCGCGGTGCGCGCGGCGGAGTGGGTGTCCACTCCCGCGCTGCTGGGGTTCGCCATGGGGGCCGCCTGGGTGGTGCTGTCCTGCGTGGGCGGGCTGACGGGGCTCACCCCGGGCCGTCACGCCCTGGGCCTCAAGCTGGAGCGGGCGGAGGGACGGGTGCCCGGCATGGGCACGGGGCTGCTGCGCGCGCTCACCGCGCCGGTGGAGCTGCTGCTCCAGGTGGTGCTGCAGCGCCGCCCGCTGGACGCGCAGTTGGGCGTGCACGCGGCCGTGATTCCGGGCGGCCTTCGCGGCTGGGCGCGCAGCCTGCCGCTGCCGCTGGTGGGGCTGGTGCTGCTGGCGGGCGCGGTGTGGAGCATCGTCACGCCCACGCGCCAGGAGATGCTCCAGTACCTGGACCGCACGCTGACCGGGTGGCACTGCTGCCACGGCACGCGCGAGGTCACCTGGCAGTGCCGCACGTCCCTGTCCCGCGCGGTGCGCAACGCGAACGGCGGCGACGCGGAGGTCGCGGAGTTCCTGCGCAACGAGTGCCCCGTGGCCGCCAGCCGGCTCGCGCCCTGAGGCGTCACGCGAGCCGGCCAGGGCTCGCGCTTCAGCGCTTGCGCAGCGCGAAGGTGTCGTCGCCCTCGTCGCAGCTCACCCAGACGGCCTTCTCCGGCACCGCGGGCGCCTTGTAGTTCACCTTGAAGTAGGGCTCCTGCACCTTGACCCGGTGCGTCCTGTAGGGCTCGAGGCTCGCCATGATGGCCTGCTGCCGTCCGTTCAGGACGATGACGCAGTTGTGCCAGGTCCGGGTGTCGGAGCTCGTGACGTAGAGGGTGCTGTTCAAGCCGGTCCCCAGGATGCCGTCGATCTCCGCCTCTCCCAGCAGGCGCGAGCGCTCCGCGGCCTTCGGCTCGGGCGCGGGCGGCGCGGCCTGCGGGGCCTGCGGGGCCTCGGCCACGGGCGTGGGCAGCGCGGGCCCCGACGGGCGCACGGCCATCAGCAGGAAGCGCGGCTCCTTCGCCGCGTCCGCCTCCGCGTCCAGCCGCAGGGTCATGCGCTCGCGGCTCGGGTGGATGGACACCACGGTCGCCGTCCCCAGCACCGGGCGCTTGCGGATCCCCTTCTGGATGGGGCCCACCACCTTGAACACCGTGCCCGCGTTGATGCCCGAGGGCACCGCCGCGTTCACCACGCGCTGGCCGCCGCCCGTCTCGCCAATCTTCGCCACGGCCAGGCTCGCGGGCACCAGCTCGGGCGGATGCGTCGCGGGCCGCTTCGGTCCGGGGACGGGCTTGGACTCCGGTGAAGGCTTCACCACCGGCTCGGGCTTCACCTCCGGCTCCACCGCGCCCGGCTCCACCGGCGCCTCGGGAGGCGGCTCCACGGGCGGCGTCACCGCGGCAGGCGGCTCCTCCACCTTCGGGGGCGCGGCGGCCACCACCGGCTCGGATGGCGGGAGCGTCTGGGGGGCCACGGGCGGCTCGGCCGTGTGCGGGCGCAGCACGTAGGCGGTGATGCCCACGGAGGCGCCCACCAGCAGCAGCGCCGCCACGGCGATCCTCGCCACCGGCCTGCGGGGCTCGGGCTGCGCTGGCAGCGATCCGGACGTGCCCGCCAACCCGGCGCCCTGGGGCGGCGCGGGCGACAGGTGCACCGCCGTAGCGCCCAGCGCGGCCGCGTCCACCTCGTCGGTGCTCCGCGCCACGCCGCCAGAGCCCGGCCGGGCCACGCCACCGGAACCGCGCGCCACGCCGCCAGAGCCCGGCGAGGCCACGCCACCGGACCCCGACGTGCCGCGAGCCACACCGCCAGAGCCCGGCTGGGCCACACCGCCTGAGCCCGGCTGGGCCACGCCACCGGAGCCCGGCGCGGGCATGGCCACACCGCCGGCTCCCGGCGTGGGACTGGCCGCGCCGCCGGAGCCCGAGGGATGGGACACGAACGTGCCCCCCGGCCCGAGCGCCGGGCCGTCCACGTCGATGCGCCCGGTGTTGGGCCTGCTCCCGGACTCTTCCTCCGGGGAGACCGCTCCGGCCGCCGCCGCGCCACTCCCGGAGCCGCCATACAGCCCCGTGCCCGAACCGGGCCGGGGCGCGGGCGACGGCGTGCGCCGCTCCCCGTGCACGCTGGACGTCAGCTTGCGCTGCTCGGCGAAGGCCTCCGGGCAGAGCGCGCGCACGAACTCGCCCACCTCCTCCGCGCCAAGGGGGTTCCCCGAGCGCAAGAGCTCCGCGTTGAGCGCCCGCGCGAACTCATCCGACCGCGCGTACCGGTCCGCGGGCGACGGCGCCAGCGCGCGGCGCAGCACGGCCTCCAGCGACGGCTCCACGTCCGGACGGAAGTCCTTCAGCGGCGGCACCACCGGATGCGACATCGCCGCCATCATCTCGCCCACGGTGCCGTGGGGCACCAGCCCACGACCCGCGAGCATCTCCCACACCACCACCGCGCAGGAGTAGATGTCGCTGCGGTGGTCCAGCGGCTCCGCGCGGACCTGCTCCGGGGACATGTAGCCCAGCTTCCCCATCACCGTGGACGGCAGCGTGTACTTGCTGCGCGCGGTGGACTTCGCGAGGCCGAAGTCGATGACCTTCACCTCGCCCTCGTACGACACCATCACGTTGTGCGGGGACACGTCGCGGTGGACGATGCCCAGCGGCTCGCCGTCCGAGCCCGTCTTGCGGTGCGCGTACCCCAGCCCCTCCGCCATGCGCTGGCCGATGTAGAGCGCCACCGGCGCCGGCACCGCCCGCCCCTGCACCCGGGCCTGCTCCAGCAGGTACCCCAGGTCCACGCCCGCCACGTACTCCAGGGCCATGTAGTAGGTGCCGTCCGCCTCGCCCATGTCGTACACCTGGGCGATGGAGGAGTGGACCAGGTGCACCAGCACCTTGGCCTCGTGGTGGAACCGGTCCAGGAACTGCCGGTCCTTCACCAGCCCCGGCAGGATGGTCTTCACGATGCAGGGCTTCTCGAAGCCCGCCGCCCCGGACAGCTTCGCCAGGTACACCTCTCCCATGCCGCCCTGGCCCAGGAGGTGGACGAGCTCGTAGCGCCCGAAGAAGCGGGGGGACTCTGTGGGTGCGGTGCTCATGGCTTGGCGCCCCGGAGCGCAGCATGGACTCCCCCATGGAATCAAGCCGCGCACCTCGCGCCACCCCTCCTTGCCAGCCTTCCGACACCCCTGGCGCAAAAAAGAGAAAGTCCCGGGGTCGACGGAATTCCCGAGCCTGTGTTCCGACGGACAACAGGTCTGTTGTGCACCCGCGCACGTCCGGCCCGCCCCTGGGGCCTGGAGACGATGCGAGTCCGCGCGGGGATGCGTTCCCTCATCGCAGCACGCCGCTTCCTTCCTCGGTGAGGGGGGCGGGCACCTCCCGGTCCTCCGCCATGTGGGGGGATCGCCCTCGGGAGGGGCGTCCTGCTTGGAAGGAGTCGCACCATGAGGCGTTGGGCATTCGTCGGGTTGCTGGCGCTGGCCGCGTGTGCGCCGGAGTCGTCCTCGCGCAGCGCGTCCCAGGGGCAGGTGTGCCCGGGCGTCGTCGCCGGTGGGATGACGGTCCACCAGGGACTGGATGGGCACCCGCCCTCCCCGGCCCAGGGGGATGGGCGCGAGCCGGTCATCATCCGCTTCCGCCACACGGGAGACCGCACGCAGGCCGCGAGCGTCACGGCGTCCGGCGCCAGCTTCACGGCGAGCACCGGCGCGAAGGTGGGCGCCGTCTACCGCAACATCCCCGCGGTGGCAGCGCGCGTGACGCCCCAGGAGCGGCTGCTGCTGGAGCGCAGCGCCCTGGTGGAGAGCATCGAGGCGGACCAGGTCTGGTACGGCCAGGGCCTGACGCCCGGGCTGCTCGCGCCGCTGCCGCGCCAGGTGACGGCCGCCACGCCCACGCCGTCGGACGAGTACACGGACGGCCTCCGCCTGGTGCAGGCCCCGGAGGTGTGGGACGCGGACCGGGACGGCGTGCTGGACGTGGGCGCGCCCACGGGCGAGGGCGTGCGGGTGTGCGTCATCGACAGCGGGCTGGACATGGACCACCCGGAGTTCCAGGGCGCGGTGGTGGGCAGCCACGACTTCCTGGACGGCGACGACGACGCCAGCGACCGCGGCGCCCAGGGCCAGTGGGGCCCGGGCCACGGCACGCACGTGGCGGGCATCATCGCGGCGCGCATGGGCCACGGCGGCGACACCGGCCCCCGGGGCGCGCAGGGCGGCATGGTGGGCGTGGCGCCCAACGCGTCGCTGCTCATCGCCCGCGTGCTGGACCTGTCCGGGCAGACGCAGATGAGCGTGGTGCTCTCCGCCATGGAGTGGTGCGAGTCCCAGGGCGCGCGCGTCGTGTCGCTGTCGCTGGGCGGAGGCAACGCCACCCGCAGCACCGTGGAGGCGTTCCGCGCGCTGCAGGAGCACGGCCTGCTGGTGGTGGCGGCCTCGGGCAACCAGGGCGGCCCGGTGCTGTACCCCGCGTCCGACCCGTCCGTGCTCGCGGTGGGCGCGGTGGACTCGAACGAGCGGCGCGCGAGCTTCTCCAACGCGGGCCCGGAGCTCTCCCTGGTGGCGCCCGGCGTGGACGTGCTGTCCACCTTCCCCCGGGGCATGGGCGCCTTCGCGGAGATGTCCCTGGACGACACGTCCCCCATGTCGCGCTCGCTCCTGTACTCGCCCACGGGCGACACCGCGGGGCGGCTGGTGGACTGCGGCCTGGGGGACTCGCTGGCCTCCTGCTTCGACGCCACCTGTGACGGCTTCGTCGCCTACGTGCGGCCGGGCGCGGTGCCGGTGTCCGTGGCCATGTCCAACGTGATGATGCAGGGCGCGCGCGCCGTCGTCTTCGGCTCCGAGGACGCGCCCGCGGGCGGCGCGGTGGACATCCTCTCCCTGCCCCGCAGCGGACGCTGGGCCCCGGCCGTCAGCGTCAACCAGGCCGCCAGCACCATGCTGCGCGGGCGGCTGGGCACGGACGCGCGGCTCACCCTGGTGCCCGTGGACTACACCCACGTCTCCGGCACCTCCATGGCCGCGCCCTACGTGAGCGGCGTCGCCGCGCTGCTCTGGAGCGCCCGGCCCGACCTCACGCCCCAGCAGGTGCGCGACGCGCTGGAGTCCTCCGCGCGCGACCTGGGCACCGCGGGCCGGGACTCCCTGTTCGGCCACGGCCTGGTGCACGCGCGTGACGCCCTGCAGCGGCTGCAGTGAGGCGCGCTTCTCGATTCATGGGAAGTGTGAGGAGCACTTCACGGACGCGGAGCGTGGATGTTGGGGAACGGAAAAATGCTCCGCGTGATGAAATCGAGAATGCGTTTCCGCGTGGAATGAAAGCGCGCCGGGATTGTACGTGGCGCGCGCCAATGGCTGCCGGGAAGGCGGCCAACCGGGCGCGAAAACCATCTCATTCTTGAATTGAGGATATCCATGTTGCGAATTGCTGTTGCCGCCTTCGTCGTTGCCGCCACGGGTTGCGCCTCGTCGAGTGGCGCGGCGGCCGCGGGTCGCGCGGGCAACGCCACGGTCACGGGCAGCATCGCGTACCCCGCGAGCGGCCTGCAGGGTGACCCGTGCTCGGCGGTGGGGGTGAAGGTGACGCAGAACGACGCCGTGGCCCTGGGCCGGCACGAGGTGAAGCAGAGCCGCAACAACCGCTGCAGCTACACCGTCAGCGGGCTGCCGGAGGACCAGGAGCTGAACGTGGAGCTGACGATGGGCGCGGGCCTCAAGTGCGCCAGCGGCGCGGCGCCCACGGTCACCCCGGGCCCCACGAAGATGAAGATCGCCAAGTTCGCGGCGCCGGTGGTGAGCTTCAAGCTGGCCTGCGAGTAGCGCGCCTGAAGTCCCGCTGAAGGGCTTCACGCCATGAAGGCCGGGGCAAGCCCTGAAGAGGGCCCCCGGCCTTCGTGCGTGGACGGCCGTATGCCCGGCGGGGGGACGGGGACCATTGATTGCTGAACACAAGGGCGCGAAGCTGCTCCGGCCCATGACTGGTCTCCGTCCGCGTACCGCCGTGCTCGCCCTGGCCCTGCTGGGGGCGGGTTGCGAATCCGAAGTTCCCTTTCCGACCGAGGATGAGCTGGACCAGCTCAGCGCCCTGCACACGCAGAGCGTGAAGCCGGAGGCGGACCCCACCAACAAGTGGGCGGACAACGCGGACGCGGCGGCGCTGGGTCAGCGGCTGTTCGAGGACCCGGGGCTGTCGCGCTGCGGGACGGTGTCCTGCAAGAGCTGCCACACGGGCGAGTCCTACACGGTGGAGACGGCGACGGCGGAGGGCTGCGGAGGCCACCAGTCCGAGCGCAACCCGCCCAGCCTGTTGAACGTGGGCTACAGCCGCTGGTTCATGTGGGACGGGCGGGCGGACCGGCTCTGGTCGCAGGCGCTGCTGCCGCTGACGAACCCCATCGAGATGGACTCGGACGTGACGGTGGTGCGCGCGCGGCTGTCCGGCGAGCCCTCGTACACGGCGGCGTACACGCAGTTGTTCGGCAAGGCGCCCGCGGACGAGTCCGACCCGGACCGGCTGATGGCGAACGTGGGCAAGGTGCTGGCGGCGTACCAGCGCACGCTCAACCGCACCGAGGCGCCCTTCGACGCGGACGTGCGGCGCTTCCTGCAGGCGGTGGAGGCGGGCACGCAGGAGAAGGACCCGGCGTACCTGGGCCTGAAGACGTTCATGCGCAAGGGCCAGTGCGTGGTGTGCCACAAGGGCCGCTCGCTGTCGGACGACAAGTTCCACAACCTGGGGCTGAAGGACTCCGGCCCGGGGCGGCGCGGGCAGGCGGCCGCGGTGGACGCGCTGGTGGCCTGGCCGTTCAACGCCGCGGGCCCCTACAGCGACGCGCCCGCCGGCATCGACGCGGCGCGGCTGCCCACGCTGAAGGCGCAGGCGCAGAGCAAGCCCGCGGAGGTGGAGGGCGCGTTCCGCACGCCCACGCTGCGCAACGTGGCGCTGAGCGCGCCGTACATGCACACCGGCGCGGAGAAGACGCTGGAGGACGTGGTCGAGTTCTACAACAAGGGCGGCGACCCGGACGGCACCTTCGCGGGCGTGCGCACGGAGACCATCGTCAAGCTGGACCTGAGCAGCGAGGAGAAGCAGGCGCTGGTGACGCTGCTCAAGTCCATGACGGGCGCGCCGAAGTAGTCCTTCAGCGGACCAGGTGGAAGGACGTCTGACGCTGGAGGGCCCAGCGCACGGTGCCCTGCGAGTCCACGACGACGTCCTCCTCCTGGGCGGAGCGCACGGGCTGGCCCTTCCACTCCGGCACGGGGCTCGTCGCCTGCAGCTCGATGGAGAACCAGGAGTCGGGCATCACCGGGTGCTCGCCGTTGCCGGGCACGCCCTCCTGGCGGTCCCACATGCCAATCATGGGGCCGGCGCCGTGGCCGTGCAGGCCAATGGGGTGTGAGTACACGCTGCCGCTGATGCCCTCCGCCTTCATGCGCGCGAGCGAGGCGCGCAGGACCTCGTTGCCGGTGCGGCCCGGCTTGATTTCGCCGGTGACGATGTCCTGGAGCCGGTTGGACGCCTTGAGCGCGGCCTTGAGGCCTTCGGGGGCGTCCGTCTCTCCGTCGCGCAGCACGTAGCCCATGTGCTGGGTGTCGGTGTTGAGGCGGAGCGCGGTGACGCCGAAGTCGCAGTGGAGCACGTCGCCGCGCTGGATGACGGGGTGGTCGCCCAGGTCTTCGTCGGTGGCGCCCTGGCGCTGCACGTCCACGTCCGGCTGGAACCAGGTGTCCAGGCCTTCGTCGGCCAGGCGCTGGCGCATCCACCACTCCACGTCCTGGGTGGTGGTGGTGCCGGGGGTGATGACGGCGTTGGAGAAGGCGGTCTGGATGAGGTTCCAGGCGTACTTCTGGAGGTCGGCGTAGAAGCGGACCTCGTCGGCGCCTCGCCAGCCGAGCACGTCCAGGGGCAGGCCTCCGGCGGGCTTGAGGCGCTTGGACCAGGTGGGGCCCAGGGCCTGGGCCATGCCTTCGTATTCGCCGTGGGTGAGGCCGTCCGCGAAGGCGATGGCGGGGGACACGTTGATGGCGATGGAGTCCGGCTTGCGCTCCTCCACGACCTGCTTGAGGAGCAGCCACTGTTCAGGGCCCAGGAGCTCCGCGGCGCGCTGCGAGCCGCCGCGGTCCACCATCATGGGGGCGCGGCGGGCCTCATAGAGGCCGCCCTGGGTGCTGCCGCCCAGCGCCAGCCGCTCCACGCCCTGGTCCGGGCCCCGGTCGAAGAAGACGTAGATGGTGCGGCGGCGGGCGGAGAAGGTGGTGGGGGCGACGAGCGCCTTGAAGACGGGGTCCTCGTTGTACTCGCGCATGGGGACGACCCACATGCTCACGCCGTACTTGCGCATGAGCTGGGGCAGTCCGGTCTCCAGCCGTTCACGGAGCCACTCCTGCTGGCGGGCGGACTGTTCGCGCAGCGTGCCGAAGGGGCGCACGGGCGCGGCGACGGCGGCGGCCGGGGCCTCGGGCTTCGAGGGGGCGGCGGGCGCGGTGGCGCAGGCGGAGGAACAGACGAGCGGGACGACGAGCAGGTGTTTCCAGGAGCGCATGGGCGCGCAGTCTGTCACGCGCCCCGGCACGCCGCGCGGCGCGAATGGCCGCCAGGAACCGCCGTTGTCAGTCATTCACGGAAAAGCCAGACACACTGTCCCGGCTTCACTTCGAATCCGTGGAGCCAGGCGGCGTAGCGCGGGGGCTGACCTTGCGCAGCTCATGGAAGTGCTCGCGGACGAACCGCGCGGCGTTGAGCAGGGCGTCCACGGGACCGACGCCCACCATGCTGACGGTGATGGGCACCGCGTGGCCGATGATCAGCGGGCAGTACCAGTCCCCATTGGCATCCTGGGGAATGGGCGCGGGCCGGCCCAGGGTGACGCGGGAGACGTGCTTGCGCCCCTGGTCGTCCTCGAAGGACCAGTAGTCGTCGGCCACGGGGTCACTTATGGACGCGTGGTGCGGAGGGCCAGGATTCATGGACGGCTCCCTACCCCTCATCCGGAGGGCAGGCGGTGGAGTGGGAAACGCATGCGTTGATGCGCGAGCACATGCCCTTGCATGCCGCCTTCGAGCCCTGGACGACGGACCAGCAGAGCTGCCGCTGCCAGGTCTCGGCGAGGCTCCGGCAGTATGACTCCAGGGTCGCGCCTCCCGCATCACAGGCCTTGAAGCAGGAGTCCAGGTCGAACGTTCCGGGCGTGGACACAGGCGGCGGAGCGCAGCCTTCGGGATTCAAAGCACAGAAGCTTCCGGGGCCGCGCGAATGATCCGCTCGAAACTCGCTAGGAGACGCGGAGGCGCATCCGCCTCCGACAAGGAACATCACGAGCACCAAGACGCCTGTTGTTCCACGGGACATGCAGCAGTATTCCCCTGGTCCAGTCCCCCGTCTATCCGTGAATAAAACTACTCTCCCGGCGTGGCCTGGGCCACGGCGGGAGCGGGGACGTACTCCTCGCTCGTGGCCAGGGTGCCCAGCTCGTTCACTCCGCCCACCACCAGCACCGTGCCCCGGCGCAGCCACAGCGCTCCGGCTTCGCCTCGCGGCTCATGCAGCGTGGGCGCCTGCGTCCAGATTCCTTTCGCCGGTTCGAAGCGCTCCGCGGAGTCCAGCGTGCCTCGGGAGGAGTGCTCGCCGCCCACCACCAGCACCGCTCCCTCCGCCGTCAGCAGCGCCGCGTGGTGCTCTCGCGGCACCGCTGGCGCCTCCACCCGCTCCCAGGCGTTGCGCTCCGGCACGTACACCTCCGCCGTGCGCGCCGCCTGCGTCGTGGTGCCTCCCACCACCAGCACGCGCCCGTCCGGGAGCAGCGTCACCGTGTGCCCCAGCCGGTGCGTCCCCGCCGCTCCGCCCACCGCTCCCGCCTTCTCCCAGCGGCCCGTCACCGGGTCGTAGAGCTCCGACTGCAGGCCGCTCGCGAAGAGCACCTTTCCCGTGCGCAGCACCACCGCCGTCCCCGCGCCGCCTCGCGCGTACGCGGGCGCCTCCGCCGCGCTCCACGTGCCCGTCACCGGGTCGAACAGCTCCGCCGAACGCACCGGCCGCAGGTCCACGTCCGTGCCCCCCGCCACCAGCACCCGGCCGTCCGGCAACAGCACCACCGCCGGGTCGTTGCGCGCCTCGCTCATGGGCGCCGCTTGCGTCCACACGCCCGTGTCCGGCGCGTACAGCTCCGCGCTCGCCAGCGCGCCCACCGTCACGCCATTCGAGCCGCCCACCACCAGCACGCGCCCATCCACCAGCCGCACCGCCGCGTGGTTGCGCCGCGCCGTGCGCAGCGCTCCCGTGGTCCGCCAGCGCCCCGTGTCCGGGTCGAAGATTTCGCAGCTTCCCAGCGTGCGGCTGCCGTCATGCCCTCCCGCCGCCAGCACCCGCCCGTCGTCCAACGCGACGTAGGGCAACAGCCGCCTCGGCGTGGACAACACGCCCGGCACCGGCGCCTCCACGCCGCCCGCATCCGCTCGCGGCGCGGGCCCGCACGCGAACACCACTCCCAACCACAGCATCGTGACGCAAGATGTCGAAAACCGTCGCATGGCCCCACCGGGACGTCAGGTCGAGGGGTCCGTCTAACGCGCCGGTCTGACACCCAGGCGACCGCAAGGCCCAGTGATTCCAGGGCCTTGCCCTCCGGGTCGGACGCGTCAGTGCCGCATGGGACCCAGGGGGTCGTTCGTGGGCTCCGCCTCCAGGCCCTCGCTGTGGCGCGGCGGCAGGGCTCCGCCGTCGTCGTCCTCCTCCAGCGTGAGCTGCGGGTGGTCCGCCGGCTTGAGCAGGACTTCATCCCCGCTCACGGCCGCCACGTCGCTGTACTCCACCAGGTAGTCGCGCCGGGGAATGGGCACCAGGCCCCGCTCCAGCTCGAAGTGCGTGTCGCCCACGCCCGCCACCCGGCCCAGTTGCTGTCCATCGGCGGTGCGCACCGACATGCCCTCGCGCACCTCTCCCGCGTGAATCATCGCGTCGCTCCTCGCGCTCATGGGGTCCTCGCCAAGAGTGGGGTCGCTCCCGCCGCCGTGCGCGGTGTGGCAGGCAGCCCGGTGGGCCCTCGGGCCGCCTTCTTCCACGCCCGTGCGCCCGCCCCGCGCGCGGCCCTGTCACGGGGTGCCTAACGTTGGCTCAAGGAGGCCCCCATGCTGCTGGAACTTTCGAACGACGAATCGCGCGTGCTTAAGGACGCCGTGGATTCCTCGCTGCAGACGCTGCTGGATGAAATCGCCCGCGCGGAGCAACGCGAACACAAGGAGGCGCTGCACCAGCGCTACGAGCGGCTCGCCGCCCTCCAGCGCCGGCTGGAGCCCGTGGTGGAGAGCGAACAGGTCTACGCCTGACAATCCCCTCGCTCAAATCCTCACCATCCATCCAGGCACCGGGTTGCGATTCACAATCCGCCTGTGTATGGTTTACGCGCAGTCCCGCAGAAACCCAACCTGGCCAGGAATTTCCACGTGGGTCCGTGGCCGTCCGTCTGGACGGAGGCTTTGTTGGCCGTTGAATCCGGCATGACCACGATGCACCGCCGGCAAATCCGACACTGGAGTTGCCCATGAGCAGGTCTTCGAAGCAGTACCAACCCTCGCAGGCAGATATCGATAACCGTTCGCGTCAGCTCAATCCCCAGGATGACGCGTACTGGCAGTCTCGTGGCGAAGAAGGTCGTCCCTCCGAAGAGGCAGCGGATACCCAGAAGCCTCAGGCGCCCGAGCCCTCCGAGCCCGCGTTGAAGTAGCAAGCTCCCTTCCACAAGACGACACGGCTTCGCGCAGACTCGCGGAGCCGTGTCGCGGCGTTCCCACTTCAACAGGTGCCATGGCGTGAAGCCATGGCACCCGGGCCATTTCATGCGAGTGCTTCAGGTCATCCATGGCTACCCCATGCGCTTCAACGCGGGCTCGGAGGTGTATACCCAGGCACTTTCACAAGGCCTGTCGAGCCGGCACGAGGTCCAGGTCTTCACCCGCCGCGAGGACCCGTTCCTCCCAGACTACGAACTGACACAGGAGCGTGATCCAGACGACCCGCGTGTCCTGCTGCATCTGGTCAACCTCCCCAACAGTCGTGACCGCTACCGGCATGAAGGGGTGGATCAACGCTTCGCGGAAGTGCTGGACGGCTTCCGTCCTCACGTCATCCACGTGGGCCATCTGAACCACCTGTCCACGTCTCTGCTGGAGGTGGCCGCGACCCGTGGAATCCCCATCGTCTTCACCCTGCACGACTACTGGCTCATGTGTCCCCGGGGGCAGTTCCTGCAGATGCATCCCGTTGCCGGGAGCGAGCCCTGGTCCGCATGTTCAGGCCAGGAGGACCGGAAGTGCGCGGAGCGCTGCTACGCGCGCTACTTCTCTGGAGGCCCCGAAACGCGGGAGCAGGACGTCGCGCACTGGAGTCAGTGGGTGCACGACCGGATGGAGCATGTGCGCCGGATGATGGAGCACGTGGACCTCTTCATCGCGCCTTCGCGCTACCTGCTGGAGCGATTCCAGCGGGACTTCGGGCTGGCCGCCCACAAGGCGGTGTATCTGGATTACGGCTTCGACCTGGAGCGACTGCGCCACCGGCAGCGAACGCCCGAACCCGACGTCGTCTTCGGCTACATCGGCACCCACATCCCGGCCAAGGGCATCCATCACCTCATCAAGGCTTTCGGGCAGGTGCGCGGCAAGGCCCGGCTGAAGATCTGGGGACGGCCTCGCGGCGAACACACGGACACCCTCAAGGCGCTGGCCCTGGCCCTGCCGGGAGATGCCAGCACACGCGTGGAGTGGCTTCCCGAGTACCGCAACGCGGACATCGTGCGGGACGTCTTCAACCACGTGGATGCCATCGTCGTGCCCTCCATCTGGGTGGAGAACTCTCCGCTGGTCATCCACGAGGCGCTCCAGGCGCGGGTGCCTGTCATCACCGCGGATACAGGAGGGATGCGCGAGTACGTCCGGGATGGAGAAAACGGCGTGCTCTTCACCCACCGGGACCCCGGCTCGCTTGCCCGGGCCATGCAGCAGTTGGTGGACGCCCCGGAGCTGGCGGTGCGACTTGGCAGTCGCGGGCACCTCCTGGGGGAAGGGGGCGACGTGCAGGGGATGCAGGCCCACGTGGAGGCCGTGGAGGCCCTGTATGCCCGTGCCATCCGGGAACACCGTGCCCGTCGTGCCCCCAGCCGGCCCGGCCCCTGGCGCATCACCTTCGACACCAATCCCGACGACTGCAACCTGCACTGCATCATGTGTGAGGACCACTCGCCCCACAGCGATACCCAACGCCTGCGCCGGGAAGCCGGCCAGCCCAAGCGTCGCATGCCCCTGGAACTGCTGCGACGGATCATGGCGGACAGTGATGGCACGCCCCTGCGGGAGGTGATTCCGTCAACCATGGGGGAACCGCTGCTCTATCCCCATTTCGACGACATCATCGATCTGTGCATGGCGCACGGGGTGTGGCTGAACCTCACCACCAACGGGACGTTTCCCAGGCGCGGAGCACGAGCGTGGGCACGCCGGCTGGTCCCCATCACCTCCGACGTGAAGGTGTCGTGGAATGGTGCCACGAAGCAGACCCACGAAGCGGTGATGCCCGGAACCCGCTGGGAACAGGTCCTGGAGAACCTCCGCCAGTTCCTCGCCGAGCGCGATGTTCATGCCCGCGAGGGAGGTCATCGCTGCAGGGTCACGCTCCAGCTCACCTTCCTGGAGTCGAACGTGGGCGAGCTGGCGGACATCGTGCGGCTCGCGGCGGACCTGGGCGTCGACAGGGTGAAGGGTCACCACCTCTGGGCCCACTTCGCCGCCATCCAGCCCCTGTCCATGAGGCGCGACGCCTCGGCGATCCATCGTTGGAACGAGGCCGTCCAGCAGGCGCACCGTGTCGCGGAGGAGTGTCGGCGGCCGGATGGGAGCAAGGTGCTCCTGGAGAACATCCTTCCTCTGGGAGCGGAGGCCGTCACGGACCTCGCGCCTGGCGCGCAGTGTCCGTTCCTGGGGAAGGAGGCATGGGTGAGCGCCGTGGGCCGCTTCGACCCCTGCTGCGCTCCCGACAAGGAACGACGAACGCTCGGGAGTCTGGGCAACCTGAACGAGGTGGGCATCCGGGAGGTGTGGACGGGCCCGGCCTATCAACGGCTGCTGAATGGCTATCAGGACCATCCCCTGTGTCGCGGCTGCAACATGCGTCAGCCGGTGAAGGAGGCCCCTTGAACCCCAGCGCCCATCCGCGGGTCTCGCCTGACAGGACCCATCATCTCCTGGACGGCAAGCCGCTCTATGCCGCGCGCTTCACCGAGGTCCTCTCCTTTCACGAACCGGGACTCGCCGCTGTCAGGGACGCCTCGGGAGCATTCCACATCGACTTGAGGGGGAACGCGCTCTCCTCCCGCCGCTTCATCCGGACGTTTGGATTCTATGAAGGGCTCGCGGCGGTCGTGGATGCAGAGGGTGCGTTCCACCTGCGCGTGGATGGGCAGGAGCTCACGACAGGGCGCCACGCGTGGTGCGGCAACTTCCAGGACGGGCGCTGTCCGGTCCGGGCGAAGGACGGCCGCTACTTCCACATCGATGGCCGGGGAGAGGCGGCCTATCTGGAGCGGTATGCCTACGCGGGAGACTTCCGGGACGGCTACGCGGTGGTGCAGGAGGCCTCGGGCCTCCACCTGCACATCGACAAGCAGGGGCACCCCTTGAATGCGCGCCGGTTCTTCGACCTGGATGTCTTCCACAAGGGCTTCGCGCGCGCCCGGGACGCAGGCGGCTGGCATCACGTCGACGCCGCGGGAGACGCTCTCTACGCCCGGCGCTTCGCCATCGTGGAGCCCTTCTACAACGGACAGGCCCGCGTAGAGACGTTGGACGGCGCGCTCCAGGTCATCGACGAGCAGGGCATCACCGTGCGCGAGTTGCGTGCACGCCATCCGGAGCCGGCATGAGGTCCTCGCCCCGCTCGTCCGCGCCGGATGAGGTCCTCTCGCTTGATTCCGTCGTTGCCTTCGCCCGGGAGCAGCTCGTTCCGCTTGTCTCCCACGCGTTTCCAGGCCGATTCTTCCTGGCCGGGGGAGCGTTCAAGACCTTGCTCCAAGGGCGTCCCCCGCATGACCTGGACCTCTGGCCAGCCAGCGTCCTGGACCGGCAGGTGCTCCTCGTCCATCTGGAGGCACAGGGGGCCCTCCTGCTGGATGACAACCCTCCCTTCCAGACGACCTTCCAGCTCTCGGGACGTCGGCTCGAAGTGGCCTACGACTGCGCACCAGCGACACTGGAAGAGCGCCTCTCCCGATTCGACCTGGGCCTCTCCGCCATCGGCGTGGAATACGCGGGAGGCCATTGGCGGGGGCACGTCCATCCCCTGGCGGCGGAGTCCGTCCAGCGCCGCGAGGTGCTGCTGCTGCGCCCGCTGGCCAACTGGAAGTACCTGCTCGCCACCCTGGAGCGGTTGCGTCGCTACGGCGAGGAGCTGGGATATCGCGTCCCTGCCACGGAGGAGCAGTACCTCTGGGACCTGTTCGAGGCACAGCCTCGTGCATCCCAGGAAGCCCTGATGACACGCCATGCCCGTGTCGCGCGTGAGGCCAGCAGCGTCCTGGCGGAAGCCAGGCTGCGGCTCCGCCCCTGACTCACACCGCGCGCCCCGTCCTCGCGTCGAACCGGCGCAGGTAGCGCGCGTCGTGGCGCAGCCACACCGTGTCTCCGCTCGCGGCGCGGAAGTCTCCGGGCGCCCGCGCCACCAGGCGCTCGCCGCCCGTCTCCACCGTCACCCAGACCTCCGCGCCCATGGGCTCCACCAGGTACACGCGCCCCTCGCGCGCGTCCTCCGGCTGGGGCCCCTGCCCCACCTGGAGGTGCTCCGGCCTCAGCCCCAGCACCGCGTCCCCTTCGGACAGGCCCAGCGTCTGGGGCTTCACCAGGTTGATGCGCGGCGAGCCGAAGAAGCCCGCCACGAAGAGGTTCGCGGGCGCGTCGTAGAGCTCGCGCGGCGGGGCCACCTGCTGCACCTCGCCCTGGCTCATCACCACCACGCGGTCCGACAGCGTCATCGCCTCCGCCTGGTCGTGCGTGACGTAGATGAACGTGGCCTTCAGTTGTTCGTGCAGCTTCTTGATTTCGCCGCGCATCTGCGTGCGCAGCGCCGCGTCCAGGTTGGACAGGGGCTCGTCGAAGAGGAACACCTTGGGCCTGCGCACCAATGCGCGCCCCAGCGCCACGCGCTGCCGCTGCCCGCCCGACAGCTCCTTCGGCCGGCGCGACAGGAGCGCCTCCAGCCCCAGCACGCCGGACACCTCGCGCACGCGCGCCTCGACGTCCTTCGCGTCCATGCCCGCCACCTTCAGCGGGAACGCCAGGTTCCCGGCCACGTCCAGGTGCGGATAGAGCGCGTAGCTCTGGAACACCATCGCGATGTCGCGCTCGCGCGGCGACAGGTCGTTCACCAACTGCCCGTCGATTCTCAGCTCGCCGCCGGACAGCTCCTCCAGCCCGGCGATGAGGTTCAACGTCGTGGACTTGCCGCATCCGGACGGGCCCACCAGCGACACGAACTCGCCGTCCGCGATGTCCAGCGTCACGCCCTTCACCGCCACCACGCCCCCCCGGTACACCTTGCGCACGTCCTGCAGGGACACCGTCGCCAAGGCTCCGCTCCTCCACTCAGGGCCACGCCCCGCGAAAAGCCCCAGCATCGCCGCTCGCGTCCGCCCGGAAAGTCCAGTCCACCCCGCCCCGTCACATCCCCTACGTGACGGGTTTTCCAGGACGGGCGGTTTGTTACAGGCTTAACAGTTCTCTACACTGCTCCGGAACGCCATCCACCGGAGCGCCCGCCCATGCCCTTCACCTTCCGTGGCCAGAACCTGACCGCCATCCTGGGCGACCCGCTCACCGCGGCCAACAGCCTGTACGGCATCATGAGCGCCGCGGAGCCGGAGTTCATGGAGGAGCTGCGGCAGCACTGGAAGAAGCACATCCGCGACACGCCCGGCGTGAACGGCACCTCGTGGCGGCCCGCGCTGAAGGCCTTCTCCGCCATCGAGGGCTACTGGGGCAACACGTACAGCGACCACCGCATCGCGAAGGTGCTCTACGGGCCGACGTACTCGGTGGCCACCCAGGGAGTGACGGGCGTGGGGTCCTCCGCCCAGTTCCTGCGCGACTTCGAGGCCGCGCGCGACGAGGCGTTCTACGTCTTCTTCCAGGGCGCGTCCGTGAACCAGTTGGCGGGCGTGTCCTTCCGGGCCACCTACTACCACAAGGACGTGTCGTCCCTCTTCAAGCAGCGCCCGCACAGCAAGCTCAAGGCCATCGTGTCCCGCCGGGTCATCGAGACCGCGCAGATCATGCTGCGCATCCTCTACGGCAACATGAACATGGGCTGGGGCAGCCTCTACAGCACGCGCACCCTGTCCACCACGCTGCTGCTGGCGCAGATGCACAACTCCGCGCTGGGCCACTACAAGTCCCTCGATACGGGGCGGCAGCATTGCTACAACCAGAGCGGGGTCGCCTTCACGCTGCTGACGTTCGCGTACATCGTCGCGCAGGCGTGGGAGGACAAGGGCTACGAGTACAACGAGCAGCGCTGGTACTACTTCTGGAAGCTGCTGGGCTCGCTGCTGGGCGTGGACACGCGCCTCATCCCGGACGACCACGCGGAGGCCGCCACGCTGTGGGACCTCTTCTTCGCGCAAGGCGAGTGCTACGGCGGCACGCCCGCCCCCTACCCCACGACGCTGGACGCCAACCGCATCGACGATGAGCTGTGGAACGGCTACGGCGTGCAGCCGGAGGCGAACCTCCTCCAGTGGGTCCCCGCCTTCGTCGTCACCCAGCTCCGCAACAGCCTGCGCTGGGGCAAGTACCTGGTGGGCCTCTGATTCAGCGCTCCACCGTCACGCCCTTCCAGAAGGCCACGTAGCCCTGGATGTTGGACGCGGCCGGCTTGGGCTCCGGGTAGTACCAGGCCGCGTCCGCGTTCGTCTTCCCGTCCACCTCCACGGAGTAGTAGTGGGCCTGGCCCTTCCAGGGGCAGGTGGTGTGCGTGGCGCTGGGCTTGAAGTGCTCGCGCACCAGGCTGTCCGGCGGGAAGTAGATGTTGCCCTCCACGGTCTCGAAGGTGTCGCTCTTCGCGAGCACCGCGCCGTTCCATTTCGCGACTGGCATGGGGAAACCTCCTGGGGACTTCGTTAACGGCGCGTCAGCCCGCCTGCGCGGCCGGCTTGGACGCGTGTTGGGTGAGGAACGGAGCGAGCTCCGCGTTGACGAGCGCCGGCTCCTCCACGGAGGAGGAGTGGCCCCCGCGCGACAGGCGCACCAGCTTCGAGCCCGGGATGAGCGAGTGGATGCGCTCCGATTTGGAGGGCACCGTCGCGCGGTCCTCCTCCCCCACGATGACGAGCGTGGGCGTGCGGATGCGCGGCAGCTCCTCCGCGACGGGCTTGCGTTGGATGACGCCGTTGACGGCGCGGTAGATGTCGCGGCGGTTGCCCGTCAGGCGCGTGCGCCACAGCGCCCGCTCCTCCGCCCGGCCCGGGTCGGTGAGGAACGACGTGCCGAACATGATGCGCATCACCGGCCCGGCGACGGGGCCCAGGCCCACGTAGCGGGCGACGAGGTTGAGCGCGGTGTAGCGCGGCACGTTGGCGAGGGGCTCGGGGTCGGCGGACGTCTCCAGGAGCACCAGGGAGCGCAGCAGGTCCGGCCGGCGCGCCGCGAGCCGCATGCCCACGAAGCCCCCCATGGACAGCCCCACGAAGTGGACGGGGGCGACGCCCAGCGACTCGATGAGCGCCACCGCGTCCGCGTACACCGTCTCCACGTCGATGGCGGACTCGGGCGGCACGTCGCTCTGGCCCTGCCCCCGGTGGTCGTACGAAATGCAGCGGAAGCGGCCTCGCAGGGCCTCCACCTGCGGGTCGAACAGCCGGGTACTCCAGAGGAGCCCGTGGCTGAAGAGGACCACGTCCCCGGCGCCGCCGGTGTCCTCGTAGTACAGCCGGGTTCCATTCACGGACCGCATGGGCATGGGCACGGCCTCCCTTCGCTGGAGGGGCACCCTAATCCATGGCTCGCCAGGACCGCAGCCCTCCCTGGGAGGTCGTTGTCCACTGGAGGAGAAGGGCTCGCGCGGAGGGCCGCTTGTGCCGCCCGGCGCTTGGGAGGAGCATGGGCGGCACCTTCCGGATGCGCTCCTCTCGCCCTGTCCTTGTCGCCCTCGCGGTGGTGGTCCTCGCGGCGGGCCTGTTCTTCTTCCTGCGCGCCCCGGCGCCCACGCCCGCGTCTGCTCCGCCGGTGACACAGGCTCCGGCTCCGCTGGACGCGGGCAGCGTGGCCGCGCCCGTGCCGGTGAAGACGGTGGAGGCGCCGCCCGCCGCACCCAATCACTACGTGGGCTCGCAGGTGTGCGCGGACTGCCACGAGGAGCAGCACGCGGGCTGGAAGCACGACTGGCACTCGCGGGCGCTGTCACCGGCGACGAAGCCGTACGTGGTGGGCGCGTTCACGGCGGGCACGCACTTCCAGGGCGAGTCCAGCGAGGCGTGGATGCGCCGCGACGGGAGCCGCTACCTGATGCGCACCAAGGGCGCGGACGGGAACCTGGGCGAGTGGCCGGTGCAGTGGGTGGTGGGCGGCAAGCGGATGCAGGACCCCATCACGCTGATGCCGGACGGCCGCTGGCAGGTGATGCCGGTGTACTTCCACGTGACGGGCAAGGGCGAGTGGGTGGACTACTCGGAGAAGAAGCAGGGGGCGCTGTCGCCGGACCACCCGTTCTTCTGGACGAACTTCCGCCGCAGCGCGCAGCACGCGTGCCTGGACTGCCACGTGACGGGGCTGGACGCGCGCTATGACCGGGCGAGCCACCAGTGGGAGACGAAGTTCGCGGACGCGGGCGTCGCGTGCGAGTCCTGCCACGGGCCCGGCGGGCGGCACGCGGAGTCGCAGGCGCCGGAGGACATCATCCAGCCGGCGAAGCTGTCGAAGGAGGAGGGCTTCTCCGTGTGCGCGCAGTGCCACGGGCCGCGCCGCACGCTGTTCCCCATGCTGGACGCGAAGCACCACTTCCTGCCCGGCCAGCGCTACGACGCGAGCTATCAGCCCATGGTGCTGCTGGTGGGCAACGAGCGCTCCGGGGACTTCTTCGCGGACGGGCGCCCCAGCACGTCCAGCTTCGAGTACCAGGCGCTCCTCCAGTCGAAGTGCCACATGAAGGGCGGGGCCACGTGCCTGACGTGCCACACGGCGCCGCACGACGCGAGCGCGCCCAACGAGGTGCGCAAGCACAAGCCGGTGGCGGCGCGCACGTCGGTGAACGCGTCCACGTGCCAGGGCTGTCACCCGGAGGTGGTGGCGCAGGGCGAGCAGCACACGCACCACAAGGCGGCGGCGGCGCAGGACTGCCTGGCGTGTCACATGCCGCCGGTGGTGTCGGGCGTGTTGGACCACTTCGCGGACCACGCGCTGGACGTGCCGGCGCCCCAGAACACGGCGCGCCATGACATCCCCAACGCGTGCAACACCTGTCACGCGAAGCAGGCGCCGGACGCGATGCAGGCGGCGCTGGTGAAGTGGTGGCCGAAGGCGGAGGCGCGGCAGGAGCGCAGGCTGCGGCTGGCGGACGCGTTCGACGAGAAGACGGCGGCGGGGAGCCGGGGAGCGCTGGAGGCGGTGCTGGCGGACACGTCGGAGGCGGGCACGTTGCGGGGCGCGGCGGCGAAGTTCCTGGCGCGCCGGTTCAAGCATGACGCGGTGCCGGCGCTGCGGGCGGCGTTGAAGGGGACGACGGACAGCACGTTGCGCTCGGACATCATCGACGGGTTGGGCGCGGCGAACGCGCGCGAGGCGACGGAGGACCTGGCGGCGCTGCTCCACGACGGCTCGCTGTGGGTGCGCCAGGGCGCGGCGTTGACGCTGGCGGCGTTCGGGGACGCCAGGGCGATGCCCGCGTTGCAGGCGCTGGCGACGGAGCCGGAGACGCGCGGGCTGGTGCAGCCGCACGTGATGCTGGGGCAGTTGGCGATGCGCAAGCGCGACGTCGTCACGGCGACGCGCGAGTTCGAACAGGCGCTGGACCTGCAGCCCTACAACGCGGACGTGCTGGTGCGGCTGGCGGACCTCTACGTGGTGCAGGGCAACGCGGCGAAGGGCCGCGAGCGCCTGGAGGAAGCGCTCCGGTTCGATCCACAGAACCGCTCCGCGAAGCAGCGGCTGGGCATGTTGCTGCGGTGAGGATGCGCTGGAGCGCGACATGGCGCACGTTGCCGGCGGCGCTGCTCCTGGTGAGTTGCCTGCGGTCTACGCCCACGCGTGATGCCTGGACGAATGACGCATCCATCGAGTTCCCTCGGTTCTTCGAGCAGCCTGCCGTGGAAGCGAGCGCGGACGGAGGCGCTGTCGAACTGAGCGGCACCGTCCTGCATGCGCTCGATGTCGCCGCCGCTGACTTCCTGGGCCCACAAGATGCCAACACCCCGTGCGTCAACCGGCGTGAGTCACACCGGTACAGGGTCATCCAGCGGCCAGGGGTCATCTTCGTGCGGATCGATGAGGATCCCCGGGCCTGTGGACTGACTGTTCCCGCCCTGCATTCGGGCGCGCAGTACGCGGTCGGAGGCGATGGCCGGATCCTCCGCCGCCTTCGGGATGGCGAGCCGGATGAAACGCTGGAGCCCAAGGATGCAGGCCCCGGCATCCTGGTTCCCACATCGGAGGTCGGCCGGTCCTTTGATCCACCCGATGGCTCCGTGCCCTTGCCGTTCATCCAGGCACCTGGCCCGGATGCGGGGACCGGAGTGCGCCATGGCCCATGACCCGAACCCGTTGCGGGAAAGGTCTACGAGTAACGGGGGCCCATCCAGCCGTCCGTGAACGGCCTCAGTGCCGCACGGCGAGGATGCGCCGTCCCTTCACGTCCACGGCATAGGTCGCCCCCATGTCCATGATGGCGCCCTGCTTCTCACAGAGCTGGGGCTTGAGCGTGATCTGCACGAAGGTCACGCCCTCCGGGCCCGGTGCCGCGCTGACGTCATAGGACTCGCGCTGATAGAGACAGCGCTCCTCCTCCGTCGCCCCGTCGTGGGGCTTCAGGTCCAGCGGCCGGAAATCATCCAGCGCCAGTTGCATGGCGGTCACCGTGCCGCCCGCGAGCGTCTGCGCGTCTTCGGGCAGGTCCAGTGGGAACTGGACGCGGGCCGCCTCTTCCTCCGGTGCATGGGGAGGACGCGAAGTGCGCTGGAAGAGCGCACACGCGGGGAGCAAGCACAGGGCCAGGAGCCATCCTGACTTCGGGAGGCCCTTACGTCCGCGGGGTGCTGATTTCAGGAGGTTCATAGGCGGGGCATTACTCCGTCACGGCGGTCATCAGACCCGTGGCTTTGTGCTCTGGCTTGACGATACCGATGAGCGCCCAGCGCTTCCCGCGCCGTTCATAGACTTCTCCAGGTCTGGCTTCACCAATGTACGGGACCAGCTTCATCACCCGGCATGCCGTGTCAAACTGGAGCCGGATGGAGTACCTCTGACGCGCCTCTGCTCGGTCCGGCCTGGACATGCGTGAGTTGGCCCAGGGGTGGCTGTGGTAGTCCGCCTGGATCTTCACCGCGCCTCGTGAGTCCCGAACGAAGTTCGGCTGCTTGCAGCTCTTCTGTTGCTCAGGAGTCGCCTTCAAGAGCGGTCCAAGCGGAGATGGCATGCTCGCCGAGTAGGCACCGTCTCCCACGGAGTAGAGGACCCCGCAGTATTCCTGTCCATACTCACGCCCCTGGGCGCGCGGCAGCTCCATGACGGCGGGGCAGAGCTGATCGATGACCGCATCGATGTCAGCGGAGGGTCGGATGGCATCCCAGGGGCCTCGCACCCATACGGCACCATTCATGAGTCCGTAGTCGCGATCCTCGACCGGAACTGGGCTGGCACCCACACAGGACACGAACCAAAGCCCGGTCGCGACTACGCCCAGGAACAAGATCCTGAAATTCAGCATCAACGTTCAATACCATATAAACAAGAAAACCACACGCCGGAGCGAGCCACGGCCCATGACCCGGCCGGTAGGACAGACGTGGCGTGCTGAACGCGCGCCCTCCCCTGAAGACAGACGCCTGCTTGGCGTTCGTGACGCACGTTGGCGCTTCCCTTGTCCCAGCCCGCGTCAGGACGCGCCATGTCTCCACGAGCCCCTCCCCCTTCCCTGCCCTTGCGTCCGTAAGGGCAACCCCGGACCTCCAGGTCCGTGCATCGACTGCTGAGCACTTCCTCGCCCTGCTGTGTTGTCCACTGGAGCGCCGGGGGGCGCGAACCGTGGCGGGGGGCTGGCTTCGCCCCTACCTGGGGAGCATCCCTTATGAACGCGCTCGTGTTCGCAGCCCTGCTGGTTCCCGCCGGAATCCCCGGTGAGCCACCAGCGCCCACCGGCTCCGGACCCTTCCGTCCCGCCCTCGCGCAATACACCGCGCCACCGCAGCGCGCTCCACCCGCGCCTCCACCGCCCTCCGTCGCGCCACCCGCCGTGCCCACGCCGGCTCCCACCGCTCCCGCGCCCGCCGCCCCGGCCCCGAACACACCCCGGGCTCCCGCTCCGCCGCGGCCCGGCCGCGCCAGCACCCCGTCCCAGAGCCCGGAAGACGTCCCTGAAGTGCCCCCGCCGTTCCAGGCGAACGTGTCGGATCCGCTGCTCGCTCCCGCGCCCGCCGCGCCCCTGGAGCTCCAGTCCTGGAACGAAGCGCTCACGCTCCTGCGCCAGCGCTCCCCCGACCTCCAGGCCGCCCTGGGCCAGGTCGAGGCCGCCGCGGGCACGTGGCGCATCGCGCTCGCCAACCTGCTGCCCTCCGTCACCGGCACCCTGTCCGCCCAATACAACGTGCTCAACCCGAACATCCCCGCCGTGGGCGGTGGCATCGGCGGCGGCGTGGGCGGTGGCGTGAGCGGCGCCGGGGGCTTCACCCCCACGGAGCTGCTGGGCATCGGCGTGCTCAGCGCGAACGTCCCCGTCGTGGACCTGGCCAACCTCTACGCCCTGGGCAGCGCCAAGGAGTCGCGCCGCACCGCCAGCCTGTCGCTCGCGGAGACGCGCCGGCAGCTCACCCGCGGACTCGCGCAGGCGCTGGTCTCCGTGTCCTCCAACGAGCGCCTGGCGGAGGTCAACCGCGTCAACCTGCGCACCGCGCTGGAGCGGCTGGCCCTGGCGCAGCGCCGCTTCGAGCTGGGCGCCGGCACCCGCCTGGACGTCGTCCGCGTGGAGCAGGACGCCCAGGCCGCCCGCCGCAACGTCGTCACCGGCGACGAGAACCTGCGCCAGGCGCGCGAGGCGCTCGGGCTCGCCCTGGGCACCCCGTCCGCCGTGGGCCTCAAGCCGGGCCTGGAGCTGACCACCCTGCTCCAGGGCGCGAAGGCCACCTGCCGCACGCTGGAGTCGCTGGAGAACCGCCCGGACATCGCCGCCGCGCGCTCCCGCCAGGTGGTGGCCGAACGCGCCATCGGCGAGGTGTACCGCCAATACGCGCCCACCCTGGACCTCACCAGCACCACCACCGCGCTCACCGTCAACCCGGGCTTCGCCGAGGTCCCCATCTGGAACGTCGGCGCCAGCCTGGTGCTGCCCTTCTGGGACGGCGGCGCGCGCGAGGGCCGCCTGCGCCAGGCCCGCGGCCAGTTGGAGCAGGCCCGCGCGGACGCCACCTCCCGCGAGCGCGACGTCGTCGTGGAGGTCACCCAGGCGAAGCGCGCCGTGCAGGTGACCCAGACGACGCGCGCCCTCGCGGAGCGCGAGCGCGGGCTCGCGGAAGAGAACGACCGGCTCACCCGCCGCAGCTTCGAGGTGGGCACCGGAACGAGCCTCGAGCTGGTGCAGTCAGCCGGGGCCCTGCGTCAGGCCGAACTGGAGCTCGTCCTCCGGGACTTCCAGTACCGCCAGGCCGTGGTGGATGCATTCCTGTCGGAGGCGGCATGCGATTGGTGAGGCGCGGTTGGGTCGCGTGGGGTCTCTTCCTCGCGCTGACGACAGGCGGGTGCAGCGGCGGCAAGGGGCCCGGCCAGGCCGCGCCCGGAGGCGGCCCCCAGGGAGGCCAGCAGGGCCCGGGCGGCGGCAAGCCCGTCCCCGTGCAGGTGATGGCGGTGAAGCCCGGCCCGGTGCGCGACACGAGCGAGTACGTGGGCACCCTCATCTCCCGCAGCAGCATCACCGTCGTCCCGCAGGTCGCCGGCTACATCCAGAAGATCCCCATCCGCCCCGGCCAGAAGGTGAAGGCCGGCCAGGTGCTGCTCGTCGTGGACCCGCGCCAGGAGCAGGCCTCCCTGCGCGCCACCCAGGCCCAGAAGGCCTCCGCCGTCGCCAACCGCGAGTTCGCGCGCAGGACGCGCGAGCGCAGCGCGCAGCTCCTCCGGGAGGGGCTCGTCAGCCGCCAGGACTACGAGCAGGCCGTGGCCCAGGCGGCGCAAGCCGAGGCCCAGGCCCAGGCGGCGGAGGCGCAGATCCAGAACCAGCAGGTGCAACTGGGCTTCTTCAACGTCAGCGCCCCCTTCGACGGCGTCGTGGGCGACATCCCCGTGAAGCTGGGCGACTACGTGACGCCGCAGACGGCGCTCACCATCGTGGACCAGAGCCGCGCCCTGGAGCTGTCCGTGCAGGTGCCCGTGGACCAGGCCGCGCGGGTGAAGGTGGGGCAGACGCCGCTGGAGGTCCTCGACGAGGACGGCGAGCCCGTCGTCCGCGCCCCCGCCTTCTTCGTCGCCCCCACGCCCAACCCGAACACGCAGTTGGTGGAGGTGAAGGCCGCGTTCGACAACACCGTGGGCCTGCGCGCGGGCCAGTTGGTCCGCGCGCAGCTCGTCTACGACGTGCGCGAGGCCTTGAAGATGCCCACCACCGCGGTGACGCGGCAGGGCAGCCAGTCCTTCGCCCTGGTGGTGGGGGAGGGCGACGCGGGCACCGTGGTGAAGCGCCAGCCGGTGACGCTGGGGCTGGTGGAGGGCAACGACTACGAGGTGCTCAAGGGCCTGGACGCGGGCACCCAGGTCATCATCAGCGGGGTGCAGCAACTGCGCGACGGCATGCCCATCCAGCCGAAGCCCGCGCCACAGGCGCAGGGCCAGACCGAAGGCATGCCCCTGCCACCCGCCCAGGGCATGGGCGGCGGCGCGGACGCGGGCCGCTAGGGGGCTGCCATGTTCACCGACTTCTTCATCCAGCGCCCCGTCTTCTCCAGCGTGCTGTCCATCCTCATCACGCTGGTGGGCGCCATCTCCATCCCCAGCCTCCCCATCGAGCAGTACCCGGAGCTGGCGCTGCCGCAGGTGCAAATCACGGCCACGTACACCGGCGCGTCCGCGGAGACGGTGGAGAGCGCCGTCACCACCGTGCTGGAGCGCCAGCTCAACGGCATGGAGGGCATGCGCTACATGTCCTCCACCAGCACCAACGACGGCCAGTGCACCATCACCGCCACGTTCGACCCGTCGCGCGACGTGGACCTGGCCGCGGTGGACGTGCAGAACCGCGTGGCCACCGCCACGCCGCAGTTGCCCTCGCAGGTGAACGCGCTGGGCGTCACCGTGCGCAAGGCGCAGACACAACTGCTCGTCTCCTTTGGCGTCTATGACAAGGAGAAGCGCTACGACACGGAGTTCATCAGCAACTACGCGGACGTCTACATCCGTGACGCGCTCCTGCGCGTGAAGGGCGTGGGCGACGTGCGCATCTTCGGAGAGCGCCGCTTCGCCATGCGCCTGTGGCTGGACCCCTCGGAGCTGGCCCGGAGGAGCCTCACCGCGCAGGACGTGGTGAGCGCGCTGCAGGAGCAGAACGTCCAGGTGGGCGCGGGCAAGGTGGGCCAGGCCCCGTCCTCCAAGGAGCAGGCGTACCAGTTGTCCCTCCAGGTGAAGGGCCAGCTCACGTCGGCGGAGGAGTTCGGCGCCATCGTCATCCAGCGCGGCCGGGACGGCGCCCTGGTGCGCATCCGCGACGTGGGCAGCGTGCAACTGGGCGCGGAGAACTACCAGCAGCTCCTGCGCTTCAACGGCCAGGACGCGGTGGGCCTGGGCATCACGCAGTTGCCCGGCTCCAACGCGCTGGCGGTGCGCGAGGGCGTGGAGGCGGAGCTCCAGCGGCTGTCCGCCAACTTCCCGCCGGGCCTCACCTATCAGGTGGCGTTCGACACCACGGCCGCGGTGAGCGCCTCCATCGAGGAGGTGCTCCACGCGCTGGGCGAGGCCATCCTGCTGGTCATCCTGGTCATCTTCATCTTCCTGCACGGCTGGCGCAGCGTGCTGGTGGCGGTGACGACGCTGCCGGTGTCGCTGGTGGGCACGTTCATGTTCGTCAACGCGTTCGGCTTCTCGCTCAACACGCTGACCCTCTTCGGCCTCACGCTGGCCACGGGCCTGGTGGTGGATGACGCCATCGTGGTCATCGAGAACGTGGAGCGCGTCATCGAGCACGAGAAGGTGGACGCGAAGGAGGCCACGCACCGGGGCATGCAGCAGGTGGCCGGCGTGGTGGTGGCCACCGCGCTGGTGCTGTCCGCGGTGTTCATCCCGGTGTCCTTCTTCCCCGGCACCACCGGCGCCATCTACCGCCAGTTCGCGCTCACCATCGCGTTCTCCATCAGCCTCTCCGCGCTCGTCGCGCTCACGCTGTCCCCCGCGCTGTGCGCGCGCCTCCTGCGCCCCAACGAGGGCCAGAAGTTCGTGCTGGCGCGCAAGTTCGACCAGGGCCTGGACGCGCTCCGGCGCGGCTACGGGAAGCTGCTGGGCCTGATGCTGGGCAAGGCGCGGTGGCTGGTGGTGGGCATCTTCGCGCTGTTCCTCGTGGGCACGGGCCTGCTCTACCGGGCCACGCCCACGGGCTTCATCCCGGACGAGGACCAGGGCTACCTCATCATCGCGGTGCAGGGCCCGGAGGGCACGTCGCTGGAGTACACGCGCAACGTGCTCATCCAGGTGGAGGGCATCATCAAGCAGCAGCAGGAGGTGACGCAGATCTTCACCGTGGGCGGCTTCTCGCTGCTGGGCACGGGCGCCAACTACGGCTCGCTCTTCATCAACCTGAAGCCCTGGGAGGAGCGCAAGGCGAAGGAGTCCAGCGTCGCGGGGCTGGTGGAGCGCCTGCGCGGTCCGCTGAGCGCCGTGGGCGGCGCGCGCGTGCTGCCCCTGCAACCGCCCGCCATCCGCGGCGTGGGCAGCGTGGGCGGCTTCGAGTTCGTGCTGGAGGACCAGCAGGGCGGCCGCACGCTGGAGGAATTGGCGCAGGCCACGCAGGCGCTGGTGGGCAAGGCGGGCCAGGAGCAGCGGCTGCGCGGCGTGTTCTCCGCGTTCACCGCGGGCTCGCCGCAGCTCAACATCGACGTGGACCGGGAGAAGGCCAAGGCCCTGGGCGTGCCCCTGTCCTCGCTGTTCTCCACGCTCCAGGTGTACCTGGGCAGCCAGTACGTGAACGACTTCACCTTCGCCAACCGCGTCTACCGCGTGTTCGTGCAGGCCGCGACGCCCTTCCGTGACAACCCGAAGGACATCGGCAGCTTCTACGTGCGCTCGGACACCGGGGCCATGGTGCCGCTGGAGGCGCTGGTGAAGGTGACGCCCATCACCAGCGCGCAGAACATCACCCACTACAACCTCTTCCGCTCCGCCAACATCAACGGCCAGGGCGCCCCCGGCGTCTCCACCGGCCAGGCGCTCTCCGCCATGGAGGAGGTCGCGAAGCAGGCCCTGCCGCCGGGCTTCACCTACGAGTGGACGGGCCTGTCCCAGGAGCAGAAGAGCGCGGGCAACACCGTGCTCGTCATCTTCGCGCTGGGCATCGTGTTCGTGTTCCTGGTGCTGGCCGCGCAGTATGAGAGCTTCGCCCTGCCCTTCGTCGTCATGCTCGCGGTGCCCGTCGCGATGATGGGCGCGCTGCTCCTGCAGAACCTGCGCGGGCTGGTGAACGACGTGTTCTGTCAGGTGGGCTTGGTGATGCTGGTGGGCCTCGCGTCGAAGAACGCCATCCTCATCGTGGAGTTCGGCGAGCAGCTCCGCGCGCAGGGCCAGGGCGTGGTGGAGTCCGCCATCAACGCGGCGGAGACGCGCCTGCGGCCCATCCTGATGACGTCCTTCGCGTTCCTCTTCGGCGTGGTGCCGCTGATGCTGGCCAGCGGCGCGGGCGCCTCCGCGCGCAAGTCGCTGGGCACGGCCGTCTTCGGCGGCATGCTCTTCTCCACCTTCGTGAACCTCATCTTCATCCCGGTGCTCTACGCGCTGGTCGAGGGCGCGCGCACGAAGATCCTGAAACACCGCAAGCACGGCAATTCATCAGGCGGTCCGAGGAATCCGCCGCCGTCCCTCCCTCCCGAGGGGGAGCCGCCGCGACCCCAGCCGGCGTAGCGACGCGTCGCGGAGGACCCGCACAGCGGGCAGGCACCCCGGTGCGCTATCCGGCGCCGGAGCGTCCTGGTTATCCTTGGGCGACGCATGGCTTCTCCCCTGACTGTCGATGAGCGGCGTCGGTGGCTGTACACGTTGAAGCAAGCCCCCGTGCTGCGCCACGCGCGTGTGTCCGCCCTGCTCCGCCTGCTGGAGCGGGCCCGGCCGGTGGAGCCTCGGCCCGGAGAGGTCCTCTGCCGTGAGGGCGAGCCGGTGGACGGCCTCTACCTGCTGCGCTCGGGCGAGTGGCGGGTGACGTCGGCGGGGACGGTGCTGCTGCACCTGCGCGCGGGGATGTCGCTGGGCGTGGAGGCGCTCGCGCGTGGCACGTGGCCCGTCACGGTGACGGCGGCGTCCGCGTCGCACGCGCTCTTCCTTCCCCGCGAGGAGCTGGAGGCGGTGACGGTGGTGCCTCGCGGCGGCGCGGCGGCTCGCGCGGACGTGGTGACGTTCCGCGCGGCGCAGGGGCTGGAGCTGCCGCCCGCGACGCTGTCCGTGCTGGTGGAGCTGGTGGCGAAGGTGATGGTCCACGACTTCGGGGACCGGGTGCTGCTCGTGCGCGCGGGGGCGAAGCGCGCGGAGGGCACGGTGCGCGGAGCCGACCGCGTGTTCCGCCGCACGGTGGCGCCGGGCGCGCCGCTGCTGGCCGAGGGCGAGGACTTCGACTGCGTGCTGGTGGATGGCGTGCCGGTGCCGGAGTCGCTGACGCCGCGCGAGGTGCGGCTCGTGCCGCCGGAGGCAGAGGCGGACGGCGTGGGGACGCCGGGAGCGCCGGTGCTGCCCACCGTGCTGCTGTCGCCGTGGCGGCCGCAGGGCAGCCCGACGTTGCGAGGGCGCTCGCTGCCGGACGAGGACGGGTGGGACGAGGAAGCGCCGCCGCCCGGGTGCCGGCTGCGGCTGGACTGGGAGCGGCTGGTGGTGCGGCCCGGGGACGCAAGGCCGCTGGCGGCGCTGGGCCTGGACGCGGGGACGCGGGACGCGCTGTCGCGGTGGGCGCGCGCCATCACCGGCCGGCGCGTGGGGCTGGCGCTCAGCGGCGGCGGCGTGTGGGGCTTCTACCACGTGCACCTGCTGCGGAGGCTGGCCGCGCTGGACGTGCCGGTGGACCTCCTCAGCGGCGCGAGCATGGGCTCGCTGGTGGGGGCGTACTACTGCGGCACGGCGCGCGACGGGCGCGAGGGGCTGGACGGCCTGCGCCGGCTCCAGCACCGCGCGCGGGGCGGGCACCTGTCCGCCGCGGCGCTGTCCTCGGTCGTGACGACGCAGGCCATGGAGTGGCTGGTGCGCGGCGACCTGGGGGACCTGGCGTTGGAGGAGCTGGCCGTGGGCTTCCTGCCGGTGACGACGGACCTGACCACGGGCCGCTGCGTGGTGCTGGAGAAGGGGCCGCTGGCGCTGGCGGTGCGCGCGAGCGGCTCGGCGCCGGGCGTCTGGGCGCCCACGCTCCAGCCGCCCGCGCGCTACGTGGATGGGGCCTTCACCAGCATGGTGCCGGTGGACGTGCTGCTCCACGCGGGCGCGGACCTGGTCTTCTCCAGCAACATCTTCCCGGCGGGCCACCAGCACGCCGCGCGGCCGCTGTTGCCCGGGGCGGTGGGGCTGTTCCTCTCCGCGCTCAACCCGGTGGCGCGAGCGAAGGACCTGCTGGCCAGCGGCGTGTTGCTCCTGCACCGCAACGGAGACCTGGAGTCCGCCAGAGGGGACCTGCGCTACGACGTGGGCACGCGCGAGCATCCGCTGCTCGGCTCCATGCGCTTCACGCACGTGGACGAGGTGCTGGACGAGGCCGCGCGCGACATGGGCCTGGAGCAGAAGCTGCTGGAGCTCAAGCAGGCCTGGGAGGCGCTGCGCGTGCGCCGGAACCCGTCCGGTGGAAGGAGGGCCGCGTGATTCCGGTCCGCATCCTCGGCACCGCGAGCGTGCTGCCCGGTCCGCCGGTGACGACCGCGGAGGTCTGCGCGCGCGTGGGTCGCGACGCGGCGGAGGTGGAGCGGAAGACAGGCATCCGCGCGCGGCACTTCGCTCCGGCGGGCACGCGCGCGGCGGACCTGGGCGCACAGGCCCTGCGCGGCGCGCTGGAGGCGGCGGGACTTCCCGCGACGGCGCTGCGGCGGATCCTCTTCGTGTCGTCGATGGGCGGGGACGTCACCACGCCGTCCAACGGCAGCCGGGTGGCGGCGGCGCTGGGGCTGTCCGGGACCTGCGACGCGATGGACGTGGGCAACGCGTGCATGGGGTTCCTGAGCGCGTTCGACCTGGCGGCGCGCTCGGTGGCGACGGGGTTGGGGCCGGTGGGCGTGGTGTCCGTGGAGCTGCTGTCACGCACCACGCGGCCGGAGGACCCGCGTCCCTACCTGGTGCTGGGCGACGCCGCCGCGGCGGTGGTGCTGGGCGAGGCACGCCCCGGCGAGGGCGTGCTGGGGGCCGCGTTCGGCAACGACGGCACGCTGCCGCCGGACGTCGTGCTGGAGAACCCGCACCAGACGGGCCAGCCCGAGCGCATGCGCTTCCTCACGCCCTCGCGCGACATGACCCGCGTGGCGCTGGGGGCGCTGAAGCGCGCGGCGTCGACGGTGCTCCAGGGCGCGGGGCTGACGGTGGCGGACGTGGAGTGGGTGCTCACGCACCAGCCGAACGGGAGCATGTTCGCGGCCATCCTCCAGGCGCTGGAGGTGCCGGAGGCGAAGAGCGTCACGGTGGTGGACACCGTGGGCAGCGTGGGCTCCGCGTCGCTGGGCACGGGGTTGGACCGGCTGTGGCGCACGCGGCCGGTGAAGCCGGGGGACCGCGTGTTGATGGTGGGCGTGGGCGCGGGCGTGGCCCACGGCGCGGTGCTCTACCGGGTGGGCGGGTGACGTTCACCGCGACGGCGGCGCGGGCCGCGTGGCTGACGGCGTTCCGCCTGCTCCAGCGCTACCACCGCTACGAGGTGGTGAACCTGGAGCCGCTGCTGCGCCCCGGCGCGAAGCTGCTGGTGGGCTACCACGGCCGCCCCCTGGCGCTGGACCTGTGCATGCTGACGGTGACGCTGCATGACCGGCTGGGCTACCTGCCGCACGGCATCGCGCACGGCGCGTTCGACCGCATCCCCGGCATGCGTCAGGTCGCGGACGGGCTGGGCTTCGTCACCGGCGACGGGCCGCTGCTGGCGGAGGCGGTGAGGAAGGGCGAGCACGTGCTGGTGCAACCCGGAGGCACGCGCGAGGGCTGCCGGGACTTCCGGCACCGCTACCGCGTGGACTGGGGAGAGCGGCTGGGCTACCTGCGGCTGGCCGTGCGCTACGGCCTGCCCATCGTCCCCATCGCGGGCCACGGCATGGACGACGCCTACGTGGGCCTGAACGACGGCTACGCGTGGGGCAAGCGCGTGGGGATGCCGGGGAGGCTGCCGCTGTGGCTGGGCGTGGGCGCCACGGGCCCGTGGCCGCTGTCCCTGCCCTTCCCGGTGAAGATGACCCAATGGGTGGGAGCGCCGCTGACGACCCACCTGGCCCCGGGGTTCGACGCGGCGGACCGCGAGTCCCTGCTCACGGTGCACCGCGAGGTGACGGGCGCGGTGCAGGGACTGCTGGACGCGGCGCGCGGCTACCAGCGCACGCGGTAGATGGCGGCGCGGCCCTGGCGGGACTCGACCACGGTGGTCAGGCCCTTCACGCCGGTGGTCAGCATCCCGTGGTGGCAGATGGAGCCGATGAACTCCGGGTAGGTCCCGCCCTCGTTCACCCGGACGCGGTAGTCCGTGTCCGCCAGCCGCTCCACGTCCACGTGCAGGAAGTTGCTGCCGGAGGCCAGGTTGCGCGACATGCGGTCCAGCACGCGCGCCGGGCCCAGCAGCCGCAGCACCGCCTGCAGCGCGCGGCCCATGTTCGTCTCGAAGTAGCCCGCGACGAAGCGCTCTCCCAGCAGCCACTGCGCCTCGTTCATGGGCACGTTCGGGAACAGCTCCGTCGCGCCAATCTGCAGCAGCTTCTGCCACACGCTGTTCGGATACGCGGGCTCCAGCTTCCGGTCCAGGTCCAGCCCGGCGTCCTTCAGCTTCGCGCGCAGCGGACTGGGGCCTTCCAGCCGGCCCTTCAGGGCCAACAGCAGCCCTTCGACCGTATGGCCGAAGACGATCTCCGAGGGGTTCGACACGAGAGGCTCCTCCGCCATGTCTCGGGGGATGACGTGGCTTGGGTGGCCCCTCTTTTGACCGAACATCGACTCGTGAATCAACCCCTACATCCCCGGGGTGATGACGATTTCACGCGAGGACAGTCTCACCTCCCCGCCGTCAGAAGCGTCCGGGCAGGCCCCACGTCAATGATTGCTCACCAGCCCCGGAACAGGGGCATTCCTCGGTGGGGGGCATCATGAGCTGGAGCATCCACATTCCCGCGGTGAACACGCTCAAGCTCGCGCTGGGCAACGCCGCGCACGAACAGGCGCTGGGCCACGCGGAGCTGAGCGGCAACAGGGCCATCCCCATCCAGGGCGGCCAGGTGTCCCTGACGGGCGCGCTCAAGGTCCCCGTGGAGCTCTTCAACGACCGGGACGACCAGGACGCGTACGGCATCATCGGCGTGCCCCCGAAGGAGCTGGACGGCTCCACCGCGGAGCCCCTCTTCTCCCCGGACGGGGCCGCGTGCTGGCTGAAGTACGCGGCGGAGCTGAGCGCGGAGGCCAACGGCCAGGGGAACTTCCCCTTCGTCGAGCTGAGCGGCGGCGGGGCGCTCCAGGTGAAGGTGGCGGACTACCGGCACCACGCCGCCACCCAGACCCTGGAGGCCGCGCTGGGTTCGGACGCGAAGTCCCTGCGCCTGCCCTTCGTGCTGGGGGACGTGCAGGCGCTCCAGCCCGGTGACGCCCTGTCGTTCCAGACGTGCGTGGCCCTGAAGGCCGGCGTGAAGGTGTCCTGGTCCGCCATCAGCGCGTCCCTGGTGGGCGCGCTCGCGAAGCGGCTGGCCGGGCCACTGGTGTTCGAGCTGAAGGCGGAGGCGGGCGCGTCCATCGGCGGCACCGTGTCCCTCCAGGACGAGTTCCGCATCGTCTTCTCCCGGCCCAAGGACGGCGGCGCGTTCCGCGTGTCGGTGCGCAAGGCCACCTCGGACGCCGCGGCGGTGCACGTGTCCGCGGGCGTGTCGCTGGGGCACTCGTCGCCGCTGCTCGCCTCCATCCTGGGCGCCGTGGACTCCAAGGTGCGGGACGCCTTGCAGCTCGTCGAAGGCCTGGAGAAGGGCTCGCTCCAGCCCGCGCTCCTCCAGGTCGCCGCCGCGCTGCTGACGCAACTGGGGTTCCTCAAGGCGGTGGAGCCCACGCTCGCGTCGGTGACGGCCGCGTACGAAGAGCTGAAGGACTTCGTGGAGAGCGTGGTGAGCGGCGCGCTCAAGGCCGGCTTCGAGTACGAGTACGCGCGCAGCACCGAGGACTCCACCCTGCTGGAGCTGGAGGTGCCCGCGGAGGAGCTGGCGGGCGCGCACGGCGCGCTCGTCTCCGGCGACCTGGCCTCCATCCAGCACCGGGTGCGGGACGCCTGGCTGCGGCGCTACTTCCACATGAAGTCCGTGGAGTCCCAGCGCGTCTGGGGCCTGGGCCTGGGCTGGCGCGACTTCAACTTCGCCTCGCAGGAGGACCGGCGCAAGCTCAAGGCCGTCGTCCAGCACGCGTCCCGCGACCACCGGCAGGGCCCGCGCCGCTACGCGTTCCTGGGGGCGCGCAGCTACACGAGCTCCGGCGTGCTGTACGGGAAGACCTCCCGCTGGGGGCTCGACTTCAGCGCCCAGATGCCGCGCTTCAGCCTCACGCCCAGCGCGGACGAGTTCGAGTACTCCCTCTTCGCCCAGAGCCAGGTGGAGGACGGCCTGTCGAAGGAGCTCATCCAACGCGCGGTGGACGGCGCCACCGTCTGGGGCGCGGTCCGTCCGGAGGACGCGCCGGCGCTGGTGGACCGCCTCTTCCGCGCGGCGCCCGCCGGCACGAAGACCACCACGCGGCTGGACCTGCGCGTGGACAACCCCAGCTTCCGGCGGCTGCTGGCGAAGCTGGGCTCCGAACCCGCCTTCGAACGCAACGCCTTCGCCAGGGCCCTGGCGCGCGCGCTGCCCCGGGCCAGCCAGCCCGTGCGCACCCAGCTCCAGCGCCGGGAGGAGCTCTACACGCCGCTCTGGGACGCGTACCTCAAGGACGGGGCGAAGAACTGGACGCTGGACCGCGCGAGGGCGAGCGTGGCCTGGCACCTGAAGACCCAGGCGGGGGCGGACGGCTTCGTCGCGTCACACTGGGAGCAGACCGGCGGCACGGGCACGTTCTCCGACGTGCTCGTGCAGTCCTCGCGCTACGGGGGCGACGTCGGCGGCAGGCCGTACGGGAAGGTGTACGTGTTCTGGAAGGACCTGCTCGACAAGCTCATCGCGCTGAACAAGGCCATCCAGTCGGAGGCCGTCATCGCGGAGAACGACGCGACCTGCGCCGTGCAGCAGGTGTTCGCGGCCCTGGATGACCTGGCCTGCGACGACTTCCGCGTCACCGCGTTCGTCGCCTGGATGGATCAGCTCGCCTTCCGCTGGAAGCTGGGGTCGGGCATCCAGCGCCTGCTCCAGGTGCGCGTGGGAGAGCAGGAGTTCGTCATCTCCCACGGCTGAAGCACGCGCTACCAGCGCATCCGGTACGTGGCGGAGGGCCCCTCGCGGCCCTCCACCACGGTGGTGAGCCCCTTCACGCCGGTGGACAGCGTGCCGAAGTGGCACAGCGCCCCGATGAACTCCGGGTGGATGCCGCCCTCGCTCACCTTCAGCCGGTAGTCGGTGGCGGCCAGGCGCTCCACGTCCACATGCAGGTAGTTGTTGCCGGAGGCCATGTTGCGCGTCGTGCGCTCCAGCGTGCGCGCGGGGCCCAGGAACTTCACCACGCCCTGGAGCGCGCGGCCGATGCGGGTGGAGAAGTAGGCCGTGACGTAGCGCTGGCCCAGGTGCCAGTGCGCCTGCCCGACGGAGAGGTGGGGGAAGAGCACCTGCGCGCACAGAATCAACATCTGGTGCCACTGGTCCCGGGGATAGGCGGGCGCCAGCCTCCGGTCCAGGTCCAGCCCCACGGCCTTCAACCTCGCCCGGAGCGGGCCCTCCAGATGCCCGTCCAGGACCACCAGCAGGCCTTCGACGGTGTGGCCGAACACGACCTTTTCCGGAGGACGCACGTTGGGAGGCTCCTTCTCCACGGCGCTGGGGATGCGTCCTTCATCGGTAAACGCGGACGGACCCGGGAACAACCCACCCACCCCTTCGTGCAGCGGGATTTCCACCAGCGGACGGAGCAACCTCACGAAGCCCGTGCGCCCGGGGTCATCCGTGGCTTCATCCCGCGCATGTTGCTCAAGGCCTGCCTCAACGGAGCCCGCGCGGCCACCGGACATCCCCGGCTGCCCATCACCCCGGAAGCGCTCGCGGAGGACGCCGCCGCCTGTCACGCCGCGGGCGCGGGCGCGTTCCACGTGCACCCGCGCGCGGCGCACGGCGGCGAGTCCCTGGACGCGGCGGACATCGGCGCGGCGGTGACCTCCGCGCGTCCCCTGCTCGTCCACGGCTCGGAGGGAGGCGCGTGGGCGGTGCTCGACCACGCCGCGCGCCACGGCTTCGACACGCGCATCGGGCTGGAGGACACGCTCACGCTTCGGGATGGACGACGCGCGGAGGACAACGCCGCGCTGGTGGCCGAGGCCGTCCAGGCACCACGAGGCCCGTGAGGATTCACTCCCCGCATGGGTCGTCTCCCAAGCCCGGCCGCGTCCGGGTTCCTATGATGGAAGCACCATGAAAGAGCCCCCCACAGCAGGCGGATCCGCTCCAGCGAGAGAGGGGGACCCGCCGCCCCCGGCGTGGGCGCTCATCCTGGGAGCCTCCTCGGGCTCGGGCGCGGCCATCGCGGAGGCCGTCGCGCGCAAGCCGGGGCTGGACATCTTCGGCGTGCACCGGGGCCGCTACCCGGACACCGCGCGCGAGCTGGTGGCCCACGTGCGCGAGCTGGGCCGGGACATCCACCTGCGGCAGGCGGACGCCTCCACGCCCGAGGCCGCCGAGGCCGGCGCGGACGAGCTGCTCCAGCGCGCGGGCCCCCGCAGCGTGAAGCTGTTCGTGCACGCCATCGCCGGGGCGTCCGTGGGCCGCTTCCTCTCCGAGGGACCGGACCGGCTGCACCCGCGCCGCATCCAGCGCACGTTCGACTGCATGGCGCACTCGTTCGTGTACTGGACGCAGGCCCTGGTGCGGCGCGACCTGCTGGCCCCGGAGGCGCGCCTCCTGGGCCTGCAGAACCCGCTGGATGAGACGCACCTGGGCAACACCGGCCTCATCAGCGCGGCCAAGGCCTCGCTGGAGATGTACGTGCGCCACCTGGCCATGGAGCTGGGCCCCCAGGGCCACCGCGTCAACCTGCTCAAGTTCGGCACCGTGATGACGCCCGCGCTGCGCCACGTCTACTCGCCGGAGGCGCTGGCCCGGCTGGAGGCGCGCCACGCGGCCATGACCCCCGCGGGGCGCATGGCCACGCTGGACGAGGTGGCCCGCTTCGTCACCGTGCTCGCGGGCGACGACGCCGCGTGGTTCAACGGCGCCACCATCGACTTCACGGGCGGCATGACGCTGAAGCTGCTGGACCTGGTGCTCAACCCGTGACGGCCGGGACGCGGAACGTGAGGCAGTAGTAGAACGGTGACACCTGCTCCTCGATGACGTCCTCCGCGTTCCGGGGCAGCAGCGCGCGGGGGCTCCTCGCCTCGCGCGTGTAGAACGTGAGGGCGCGGAAGGCGGCGCGCTGGAACAGCGACGGGCGGAAGGCCGCGTCCAGTTGCTCGTCCACCACCACCAGCGGCGTGCCGGGCCGCGCCACGCGCGCCATCTCCCGCAGCGCCACCGCGGGCTGGCGGTAGCTCCCAATCCCGCCGACGTGGAAGACGCGGTCGAACAGGCCGTCCTTGAACGGGAGCGCGTGCGCGTCCGCCACCAAAAGCCGCGTGTCCTTCACGCCCCGGCCCTTGCGCAGCCGCTTCTCGCACTGCGCCAGCATGCCGGTGCTCAGGTCCAGGCCCCACACCTCCACGGGCAGGCCCGGCGGCAGCGCGCCCCGGATGCGCGGCAGGTTCGCGCCCGCGCCCACGCCCACCTCCAGCACGCGCACGGGCTGCCCGTCGTCGCGAGGCTTCAGCGCGCCCAGCTCCAGCCGGCGCATGTAGCCGTCGCGCATCCGCGACTCGGAGACGGACTGGAACAGCGGCGTCAGCACCGCCGTCAGCGGGTCGTGCAGCGCGGGGAGCCCGTCGTAGAGGTGGCGCATCAGGCGGTCCGTGCCCTGCACGCGGTCCTCGCGGTACAGCCGGGCGAGCCCGTCCTCCATCCCCCACGTCTCGCCGCAGCCGCCGCAGAGCAGCCGCCCCTCGTCCAGCCGGTCGTCCTCGCGCTGCCCGTGCCACACCAACTGGCCCCGGCAATCCGGGCACGCCAGCAACGCCACGTCCCGCAGCCACATCATCGCTTCGTCACCCTGCCGTCCTCTGTTCGGCCAGGATCCGCGCCAGGTCCTCGCGCGCCCCCAGCCGGGTGAAGTCCTCCGCCGCCCGCTGGAGCAGCTCCGCGCGCTCCGCGTCGCCCGCGGGCAGGCGCCGCGCCCACTCCAGCCGCGCGCGCGCCGCCTCGTAGGGCATGCCCCGCGCGTCCGACTCCGCGATGCAGCGCTTCCACGCGCGGAAGGCCTTGCGGTGCTTGCCCGCGAGCCACGCCTCGCAGCCGCGCCACAGCCACGCGGAGGGCTCGCCGAAGGGGAACACCCGCGCGAAGCGCTCCACCTCATGGAGCGCGGAGCGCGCGCTGTGCGTGAGCGCCTGCAAGCCGGGCCCGGGCGTCTCGCGCGCCAGCAGCGTGAGCAGCACCTCCGCCACCGCCGTCGCGCCGAAGTAGACGAAGTGCGCCACCGGCTTGCCCGCGGCCAGCCGCACCAGCGCCTTCTCCGCCGCCGCGCGCGCGCCCGCCGTGTCACCCTCGCGCAGGCACAGGAGCGCCAGCGTGCCGTCCGTGATGATGCGGTCGGTGGCGCCGCCGTGCGCCTCCGTCCACGCGAGCGCCGGCTCCAGCGCCACGCGGGCCCGGGCGTGCTCGCCCAGCCGCAGCAGCATGTGGGCCCGGTAGTGCTGGGCCCAGTGCCGCGTCTGCTCCGCGCCCCGGCGCGCCGCGGACGCCTCCAGCCAGTCCATCAGCGGCAGGCCCCGCGCGAACTGGCCCCGGTACATGGCGGACACGGTGAGCAGCGCGCGGCACTCCTCCGCCAGCCGCAGGTCCCCCACCGAGTCCACGATGGCCGTCGCCCGCGCGAGCCACGTCTCCACGTCCTGCCAGCGCGCCTGGTACACCGCGCACACGGCGTTGCGGTTGAGCACGTAGGCCAGGTCCGCCGGGCGGCCCACGCTCTCGGCCACCTCATGCGCCCGCTTCACCCACGCGTCCGCCACGTGGTGCAGCGGCACCGTGCCCGCCACCACCGCCATCACCGTGTAGCCGCGCGCCAGCTCCGGCGTGGGCCCCGCGGGCTCGCACAGGTTGAGCATGCGCAGGCCGCTCCAGAGCACCGGCAGCGCCTCCTGCGCGTAGATGAACGCGTCGGTGAGCCGCATCAGCAGCCGGCCCGCCACCCGCCGCGTCTCCTTGCGCCGCCGGGAGTCATCCACGTACGCGTCCGGACGGGCGCTCTGCGCCAGCCGCGACAGCACCTGCCCCAGCGTGCCCAGCACCCACGCCCCGCGCGACGAGGGCACGCGCCAGCCGAAGTGCGCGAGCGCCGCCTCCGCGTGCGCGCGGAAGGCCTCCAGGTCCCCCAACTGGAACCGCGCCTCCGCCAGCAGCGCCTCCATCCGGCCCTGCTCCAGCGGCGTGGCCTGGGGCGCGACCGCCAGCGCCCGGGAGAGCAGCGGCAGCGCTTCCCGGCACGCGCCCACCGACAGCGCCTCCTCGCCCGCGAGCCGCGCGTGATGCGACTCACGGGCCGCGTCCCCGGCCTGCCCCCAGTGGTACGACAGCGCGGCGGCGTGCCCCGTGGGGTGGGCCGCCTCCAGCGCCTGGGCCGCGCGCCGGTGGAGCGCGGGGCGGAGCTCCGGGGGCAGGTCCTCCAGCAGCCGCTCGCGCAGCTTGTCGTGCGCGAAGCGCCAGCGGCCGTCCGCCACGTCCAGCACCGCCGCCGCCGCGCAGTCGGTGAGCCACGCCTCCACGTCCGCGCCGGGCGCGGCCCGCTCCAGCACCGCCAGGTCCAGCTCCCGGCCCAGCAGCGCCGCCACGTCCAGCAGCTCCCGCGCCTCCCGGGGCACCTTCTCCAGCCGGCGCTGCACCAGCGCGCGCATGCCGCCCGCCCACACGCGCTGGGGCAGCGCGACGGCGCCCAGCCGGTCCAGGCCGCCCGCGTCCTCCGCCAGCGCGCGCACCACCTCCACCAGCAGGAACGGGTTGCCCTCCGACTCGCGGCGCAGGAGCTCCACCACGTCGGGCCGGCGGCCGACGGCGCCCAGCATGGACTCGCCCAGTTGGGCGATCTCCTCCGCGTCCAGCCGCTGAAGCCGCAGCACGCGGGTGCCCTTCAGGCGCTCCGGCAACTGCGGGGACTCGTCGTCGCGGAAGCTCACCAGCAGGAGCAGCGGCAGGCCCGGCGCCCTCGCCGCGAGCTGCGCGAGGAGCTGGAGGGACTCGGCGTGCGCCTGGTGCAGGTCCTCCAGGATGACCACGGTGGGCTGCGACAGGCGGGCGAAGAGGTCCTCCACCGTCTGGTGCAGGCGCAGTTGCGCCATGTCCCCGTCCAGCTCCGGCGCGGCGGGCACCTCTCGGCCCAGCAGAGACTCCAGGTCCGGCACCAGCGGCCGGAGCACGCGCGCCTCGCGGTCGGAGAGCTCCGTGAGCATGGGCAGCCAGCGCAGCACCGCGCGCCACTCCTGGTAGGGCACGCCGCCGGTGTCCACCGCCTGGCCGCGCAGCACCATCGCGCCGCGCACCAGCGCCAGCGAGCGCACCTCCTCCAGCAGGCGCGACTTGCCCACGCCGCTCTCCCCGCCGATGAGCCACGCGGCGCCCTGCCCCGCGAGCGCCGCGTCGAGCACGTTCGTCAGGTGCTCGCGCTCCGCCACGCGGCCCACGAAGCGCGCGGACTGGAGGAAGCTCTCGCGCGTGGCGGCGGACTCGGCGGGCGGGGGCTGGCCCACGGCGTCGCTCAGCGCGGTGATGACGGCCTCCGCGTCGCGCGGCCGGCGGTGGGGCTCGGGCGCCACCAGTTGCTCCAGCAGGGCCTTGAGCGCGGGCGGGAAGCCCGGCGTCGCGAACACCTGGCCCCCGTGGGGCAGCCGGCCGAAGAACATCTGGCACGCCATGGCGCCGAAGCCGAACAGGTCGGTCCGCTCGGACGGGGGCTGATCTTCAAAGAGCTCCGGGGCCAGGTAGCCCGGGGTGCCCGCGGGCTGCGCGCGGCGGCCCTGCTGGTCGCGGCCCACGGCCAGGCCGAAGTCCAGCACCTTCACCTGGCCGCGCACCACCAGCACGTTCCCGGGCTTCAGGTCGCGGTGGATGATGCCGCGCCGGTGCAGGTACGCGAGCGCCTGGAGCGTCTGGATGAGCAGCCCCACCTGCGTCGTCAGGGGCGCGCCCGTGCCGGCCTCCACCAGCGTGCGCGCGTCCTCCAGCAGGTCCATGGCCAGGTAGGGCCGGCCCTCCGCGTCGAAGCCGTAGTCCAGCACGCGGATGACGTGCGGGTGGCGCAGCGACACCAGCGTCTGGAACTCGTGGGCCAGCGACAGCGCCATGCCCTGCGTGGCGAAGGCGGAGGGGGTGCCCCGGCCGGGACGCCGCGCCAGGTCCGCCACCGTCTTGTGCAGCCGCTTGAGGGCCACGGGGCCGGACAGTCCGTCCTGCGCGCGCCACACGGTGCCCGCGCCGCCGCGCCCCAGCAGGTCGAGGATGCGGTAGCGGCGCCCCACGACCTCCGGATCCATGCCCGGAGGAGAGTCGGCGTCCGGGGCATCCGCCCGGGAGGAGGTCTGACAGGAAGGGGGGTGAGACATGAGGGGAGGCCGCCCTGTCCGTGAGGATATCCCCCCTTCCCGTGCGAGAGGGAGCTTGAATGTATCGGGGGCAGCCGAAGCAGGAGGCGCTTCGGACCCCGGGGAGCAGCCCTGCGGGCGGGGCCCGGCAGGGTTCCTTCCCTCCGGAGCGCTGAAACATCACTTTTGACGCAAGGAGGACACCGGATGGCTGGCTACGACTTCGACTTGTTCACAGTGGGCGCGGGGTCGGGCGGGGTGGCGGCCAGCCGGCGCGCGGGGGCCTCCGGGGCGAAGGTGGCCATCTGCGAGGAGGGGCGCGTGGGCGGCACGTGCGTGCTGCGCGGGTGCGTGCCCAAGAAGCTGCTCGTGTACGCGGCGCACTACCGCTACGACATGGAGGACGCGGCGGGCTACGGCTGGACGGTGAACGGCCCCGCGCTGGACTGGAAGAAGCTCCAGGCGGCGAAGGCGAAGGAGCTGGAGCGGCTGACGGGCATCTACGGGCGGCTCCTGCGCGACGCGGGCGTGACGCTGGTGGAGGGCCGGGGCCGGGTGGTGGACGCGCACACGGTGGAGGTCGCGGGCAGGCGCTACACGGCGGAGCGCATCCTGGTGGCCACGGGCGGCCGGCCCTACCTGCCGGAGGTGACGGGCATCGAGCACGCGCTCACCTCCGAGCAGGCGCTGGAGCTGCCCGAGCTGCCGCGCCGGGTGGCGGTGGTGGGGGGCGGCTACATCGGCGTGGAGTTCGCGGGCATCTTCGCGGCGCTGGGCGTGAAGGTGACCATGCTGATCCGCGGCGACACGGTGCTGCGCGGCTTCGACAACGACATCCGCGCGGCGCTGACGCAGGAGATGCGCAAGAAGGGCGTGGACATCCGCCCGGAGACGTTCGTCCAGGACATCGAGAAGCGCGAGGACGGCACGCTCAGCCTGCTGACGCGCATGGGGGACACGCTGGAGGTGGACGCGGTGCTGTACTCCACCGGCCGCGTTCCCAACACGCAGGGCCTGGGCCTGGAGGAGGCGGGCGTGAAGCTGAACGAGCGCGGCGCGGTGGTGGTGGACGCGCAGTCACGCTCCTCGGTGGAGAGCATCTACGCGGTGGGGGACGTGACGGACCGGCTCAACCTCACGCCGGTGGCCATCGCGGAGGGGCGCGCGATGGTGGAGACGCTGTACCGGAACAACCCGGTGACGATGGACCACGAGAACGTCCCGTCCGCGGTCTTCAGCCAGCCGCCGGTGGGCACGGTGGGGCTCACGGAGCGCGAGGCCATGGAGCGCTACGGCAAGGTGGACGTCTACGTCTCCAGCTTCCGGCCCATGAAGCACACGCTGACGGGCCGGGACGAGCGCTCCATGATGAAGGTGGTGGTGGAGCGGGGCACGGAGCGCGTGCTGGGCTTCCACATGGTGGGCGCGGACGCGCCGGAGATCATCCAGGGGCTCGCGGTGGCGCTGAAGTGCGGCGTGACGAAGAAGCAGCTCGACGCCACCGTGGGCATCCACCCCACGGCGGCGGAGGAGTTCGTCACGCTGCGGGACAAGCGGCCCGACCCGTCGGAGAGCGCCACGATGCTGGAGCTGGGGCGGGAGGTGGTGGCCACGCCTCCGGGGGACAAGCGGGGGTGAAGCGATGACTCAGGACGCACCGTCACCCCCTATCTTCTCGCAGGAATGACTCCGTGAGCATCGCCTGCTCCGACGCGCGCAGTCCTCGGGAGACTCCTTGCGCGTCCGCCTCGCAGGCCCCCACGGAGTATTCCTCCGCGAAGGTCTCCACCTGGCAGCGGACTGGAATCTCAGACCGAAATGGGCGGCATGAGACCCGCCCTGACCAGCAACTCGCGCACTCGCCGCGCCAGCGCCACATGGTCCGGGTTGGCCACTGAGAAGCGCTCCGGCGTGAGGATGATCAGGGTGCCGCTACCCTCGACTGGCTCGATTCGCACCGGGGCGGGGAGTGGCGGCACACTGCCGCGATGGCGAGCGAGGTATGTCACCCAGCCAAGCCACACGTCGGCCTTGCCGTCCTTGTCGTCCAGGTCCCGATGCGTGCGGGACAGGGCAGAGACCCATTCCGGTTCCCAGGCCAGCGCCATGCTGCGCACCACCTCGGCCAGCACGGACGCCGTGAAGATACGCTCCGCGTTCGCGCCCTGGCTGGGGAGCGACAAGAAACAGGAGTTGGAAAACGCTTCCGCATATCCACCGCAGTGGATGCGCAGGGCGGCAACATCACGACTGGTTCCGCCGTTGTCGAACCAGAAGCTAAAGCCCAGGTCCTCAAAGACAGGCCCCCCTTTCTCCCGATTGGCGCCTCGCCGAAACATCTCAGCGAGCGTAGGTATGTCGGGCGGCATGAGGGGATGCTTGCGCGCGTCCTTGCGCGACCTGGCGGGCTTGTACCAGTGGGCCAGGAACGGATCGCACTTCGCCAGGAGATTGAGGAAGCCCGCTGTGCGACGGGCGCACTGCTCGGGAGACTCCTTTCGCGGCCCCCAGTAGGCACCTGCAAAGCAGGTATCGGGATAGGTCTCTGAGTCGAGCTTCACGAGCATGAGGGTATCCACTCAGAAAGCTGGGGTGTGGACGATTTCGACTCCCACAACACGAGCGTTCTTGAAGAGTTCGCGGAAGGCATCGGCGGCCGCCTTCTCCGCGACATGCCACTGGACGGGAATTCCCATGCCACGAACTTTTCTGCTCTGGCGCTCTGCTTGCTCAACGAGCATCTGTGCTCCGGAGTTCCGGAACCACTCCTTGGGCTCAAGGCCATCAAAGAACTTTGCGTAGCCGGGTCCCTTGGCCTCCACCAGCACGCCATCCTTGAAGCCGTCGAACCTCACGCCGCCAACCTGCGTGCTGGTGCCGCCGACCCAGTAGGCCTCATCCGCGGAGTGTCCTGTGATCTGCTCCTGGTAGCGCCGAGCACGCGTGGACATGGACTCCTTCACGGGCCCCCACTGCCCTGGCCCCTGGGAAGGCGATCCTCCCTTCGAAGCCGTGTTCGCCCGCTGGAGGATGATGGCTGCCCCAGGGCCGCCGCTGAGTGCCACCGCCGCCCGCCCTGCTGGCTCCGCGACGCGCTCCAACGCCAGCACACCCTCCGCTGACAGCGAGAACACCGGCACCGTGGCCTCCGCGCCTACTGCCATCCCCTTCAACGTCCGCGTCGTGGCCGAAGCCGCGCCCCCTGTCATGATCAGGCCCGTCGTCAGCCGCGACACCTCGCGGATCTGCTCGCCACGGGTCATGGACTGGAAGCGCTCCCAGTACACGGGCGAGGACGCGATGAGCGCCGCCACACCCGTTGGGAGGTTGCTCAGCCCCGTGAGACTGTCCACGGGGCGCGTCAGCAACTGGCCCAGTGCGTGGTACAGCTCCACGAACGCATCTTCCGCGCCATCCAGGGTGCGACTGATGACGTCCGCGTCGTCGTACACCTCGGCCATGGGCCGCCAATCCGAGACTTGGAGCTGCGCGTCCACTGCGCGGAAGACACCGCCCTTGCCGCTGTAGAAGCAGCCCAGTTCGAAACCATGCGCACGGAAGGCGCCGTCCTTCCATTCGACCGTCGCCACCCGCTGCTGCGTGCGCCCGGTGAGGGCCCACGCCAGAGAGCCGTCCGGTCGCAACACCGCGATCTGTTCCCGGGAGAAGCGCTCGACCCGCCGCAACAGCGCCTGTCGCGTGACTTCGCCTTCCTCCATCACCTCGCGCAGGATGAAGCCCACGGCCATGCGAGGTGGGAAGGCGCTCAACGTGACGGGCTTGCCCACCAGCACATCCAGCAGACGCGCGGCTTGCCCAGGCGTCAGCCCCCCTCCCAGAGGGCGCTCGTCCCGCGCCTCCAGGCCCGCGTTCGCTAGCAACCGCTCCCAGACGTCCGGCTGCGAATCGTCAGGGGAGGTGACGTCCGCCATGGCCACCCTGCGAACAGGGCTTGCCCCGGTCACCACTTCGCGCACGGCCTTGCGGCGGTACAGCGGCGGCGCTTCCTCATTGGAAGTGACGCTCGGCACCGGAGCGGATGCACGTGGCATCTCGTTCGATACCCATCCCCCAGGGGAGTCCGTGGCCGTGGAGGACGTGTAGCTCAGCGTCCTTCCGGGCGCATGCGGCACTGAAGCGCATCCGGTGAAGAAGAGGGCCACGCACCCGAGCAGGACTTCAGCGCGCATTGTCCACCCCCAGGCCCACCGACGCGAAAGCCCCCGGCCGCAGCGTCCCGTCACCTACTGGGAACAGGAGCGTGCCACCCGTGGCCACCGCGTAGAGCGTCCCCTCCATGACTCGCCAGCGCGCTTCCGCCGCGCCCAGGTAGCGCGCCCCAGGTTGGCCCAAGCCCACGCCCAGCCCCTTCACCGCCACTTCCAGGCTGCGCTCCAGGAGCTGCACCGCCACGCGCCCGTCCGCGTCCAGGCGGCCCCAGGAGAAGGCCTCCGCGCTCAGCGACACCATCAGGTGCCGTTGCAGGCCGCGATAGTCCACGGCATCCCAGCCCACACGAGCCTCGGCCTGGAGCGAGGACCCGTCCGGAAGGGGAACGGACGCCAGCGGCACGCCCTCCGTGCCCACGGACTGGAAGCGCGCCAGCTCGTAGTCCGGGCCGAAGAAGCCCTGCCGGAAGCCGCCCTGCTGCCTGCGCGCCTCCAGGCGCACCGACACATCCCACGCGGAGGCCACCGCATCCGCCCCCATGCCCAGCACCGCGCCCCAGGCACCTCCAACGCCCGGCCGTCCTCCCCAGCCCGCCAGCAGGTGCGCTTCCAGCCCCGGACGCCTCAGCACCACCGCCGTTGCGTCCAGGTGCGCCAGCGTCACGGACGGCGCGCGGCCTCCGGCTCGTCCCCAGTCGTGCACGGCGGAAACTGCGAGCGAGTACCCCCCCGGCGATTGAGCAGCGCCAAGGAGAACGCGCCCCACGTCCAGCGCGACCTCCGCCCCCATCAACCGCGCGCCCAACACGTCCGAGGCGAAGGCTTCCATATAGAGCGGCCCCGCGGTTCCGGTGAGGAAGCCTCCCGCCGGGTGGTGGTCCGGGTTCGTCCGGTTGGAGTAGCGGCGCACCAGATGCGCCGACAGCAGGCTGTAGTCCTCCAAGGCGCCAAGCCACACGCCCACCGGCGCAGCATCCGAGCCCAGCTTGAGGCCGCGCACGAGCTGGCCCCAATCAGAGAGGCTGTCCCAGTCCTCGCGTCGCACGAAGCCCGCGTCCCCTCCGCCACCCCAGAGCCGCAACCGCACGGGCGCGCCCAGGTTGAGGCCGAACTCCGCGCCTCCGTCGAGAATGAGTGTCGGCTCCACCTGGAGGAAGCCCTCGCTCGAGCCGACGCCCACGCGCGGCAGAAAGGCCAGCGTTGTCGCCTCCACGCGCAGCAGGTTGCGCCAGGCCTCGTCCCATGTGCGCCGTTCCTCCTCCACGGGCGGCACCCGCGGAACGTCCTCGGCCCATGCGGCGACCGGCAACAGCAGCCACAGCCAGACAGCCCCACTTCGCGTCATTCGCATCCACGCTCCCTGGGAGTGACACCTCCGAGGAGAGCAAAGGACACACGTCTGACACTCAGCCCGGCACTTTGCGCAGCAGGCGCGGCTCCGTGCGGATGGCGTCCTGACTCAGCGACGGAAAGGTCGGGACGATGCGACCCGCCCCTTCCGTCAGAGAGCGCCACCATGCTGGAGCTGGGGCGTGAGGGGGTGGCCACGCCTCCGGGGGACCAGCGCAAGTAGCGCGTGCGCTTCAGTCCGTCTCGCCCAGCTCGAAGGCGGACGTCCCCGTGTGGTGCTTGCGCTTCGTGAGCTGGTGCTCGTCACGGAGCTGGTTCTCGTAGAACGGCAGGTGCTGCGCCGTGCGCTGCTTGCGCAGCGCGCGGATGGTCTCGTGCTCCGTAGTGTTGCTGTAGCCGTGCTTCGTGTGCTCGCGCGCGTACGCCTGAGGCTGCAGCACCATGCGTGTCGGATGGCGGTTCTGCAGGACGTGGATGAGCTCGTGCCCGTAGACGATGAACGCGGGCGCGGGGATGGGGTGCTGGTCGCGGGAATAGTTGCGCTGCGTGCTGTCGCGCAGCCCGGAGCGCAGGCTGAGCCGGGAGCCGCGTCCGGAACCCTTGCCCGCGAGCCCTGGCGCCGGTTCGCTCAGCAGGTAGTCCTCGCCGTGGCCGTCCTCGTCGTACCAGCCGAGCTCCACCTCCAGCTTCCCGATGCGCGTGTCCACGGCATCGCGCCGGGCCCCCAGGTCCGCGTAGGTCCTCGACGACGACGCCAGGCGCTTGCGCAGCTCGCCCCAGCTCTCACTGCCCTGCCGCGCGTCCTCCTCCATGCGGGTCAGCTCCTGGCTCATCCCTTCGTATTCGGCCTTCAAGCGCGTGAGCTCATCGGACGTCGCCACCAGCCGCTGCTTGTTGACCTCCACCTTCTGCCGGAAGTTGGCGGAGGGCGTGAAGGCCTGGGTCAACACCAGCGTCACCGGCCACTCCGGGTCCGCCTCCGTGTCCCTGAGGATCCACCGCATCAACTCCCGGCCATGCGCACGGGACAGCAGCCGGGCGTGGATGGCGCGCACCTCGCGGTTGCCGCGCGCGTATTGCGCCCCGGTGGGCAGCTTCACCGCGCCCGTGCCGTTGCGCAGCGCATCCCAGTCCGCGTCCAACTGGTTCAGCGCGGCGGTCCCCAGCGTCCCGCGGTCCGGCGTGTAGAGCTTCAGGTCGTTCGTGTGGACGTAGTCCACCAGCTCGATGTGCGCCTCCTGGATCTCCACCAGCAGCCGCATCAACAGCAGCCGCGACGGCTTCGAGTGCGCGAGCCGCTCCTGCTCCAGGTCGCAGAGCCGGTACAGCAGGTGCTCCGCCGTATCGAGCGCCTTCAGCTTCGCGTCCGCCCACGCCTGCTTGCCCGTGAAGAAGTACGAGGCCTTGCCCCAGCCGCTCCAGTCCGCATGGAACGCGTCGAGCGCGGCGCAGAACGGCCGGACGAAGTCCTCCAGCCGGGACACGACAGGCAGCAGGTGACGGGGCTCCAGGCCCAGGTCCGACTTGAAGTCCTCCGACGTGCTCAGCGACATGCCCGCTCCCGGTGACTCGACGAGAGCGGGACGGTAGCACGCGCGCTCCTACTCGCAGGCGCGGGCCCGGGAGAGCAGGTACTCCCGCTGCGGCGGCGTGCGGGCCAGCGCCGCGGCCTGACGGAAGCAGTCCGCCGCCCTCCCCCGCGCCCCTGCCTGCTCCAACAACATGCCCTCCACGGCGAAGCGGTACGGGTATCGCCGCAGCACCGCCTCCGAGCGCAAGGGCCCCAACGCCTCCAGCGCCTCGGCCGGCCCGCGCACCCGCGACAGCGCCACCACCCGCGACAGCGCGACGATGGGCGACGGCTTGAGGGCGAGCAGCGCGTCGTACAGCCGCAGCAACCGGGCGCTGTCCTCCGGCCCCGGCGTGGACGTCTTCGCGTGCACGAGGGCGATCTCCGCCTCCAGGTGCAGCGGCGTCAGCACCGTCCCCATGGAGGCGCGCAGGTGCCAGAGCCCGCGCGCCATCCAGAGGGGCGACGGCTCCGTCCCGGCTCGCGCCTCCTGCGGCACGAACGCGCCCCGCGCATCCACGCGGCCCGGGAGGTTCGCGGCGCGGAAGCAGAACAGCGCCGCCAGCGCATGGCCCTCCGGCGTCGCGGTCCCCGCGTGCGCCAGCAACACCTCCGACAGGCGCAGCGCCTCCAGGCACAGCTCCGCGCGGGACAGGTCGTGGCCCTCGGAGGCCTCGTAGCCCTCGTTGAAGAGCAGGTAGAGCGCGGCGTGCACCGCGCCCAGCCGCTCCGGCAGCGACTCGGGCGAGGGCACCTCCAGCGTGGCCCGGCAGGCGCGCAGCGTCCGCTTCGCGCGCACCAGCCGCTGCGCCACGGTGGGCTCGTCCGCGAGCAGCGCGGCGGCGACCTCGCGCACGGAGAAGCCACACGCCACCTTCAGCGTGAGGGTCACCTGCGTCTCGCGGGAGAGCGCCGGATGACAGCACGCGAACAGCAACCGCAGCGCATCATCCGGGAGCTCCGCCGCGAAGCGCGTGGGCTCCTCCGGAGGCCCGGCCTGCTCCTCCTCGGCGTCCGGGCCCTCCGGCACCTCCGGCGCGCGCTGCCGCAGGAGGTCCGTCAGCCGGTTCAGCGCCACGCGCAGCAGCCATGCCCGCGGCTGCTCCGGGATGCCGTGGAAGCCCCACGTCCGCGCCGCCTGGAGCATGGCGAACTGCACCGCGTCCTCCGCCAGGTCCAGCCGCCCCAGCCCCACGCGCCGGGCCACGGCCGCGACGAGCCCCGCGGACCACTGCCGGAAGGCCAGCTCCAGCGCCTGCGTCGCGGAGGACACGGCGTCAGACCTCTTCGATGGCGCGCAGCTCGACTTCACCGCCGTAGCGCAGGTGCGGGCACGTCCGGGCCAGGGCCACGGCGGCGTCATACGAATCCGCGGACAGGATGAAGAGGCCGCCCACCACGTCCTTCACCTCCGCGTACGGCCCGTCCGACACGAGCACCTGGCCGCCCTGCCGCGTCAGGCGCCGGCCGCCCTCGTCGCGCAGCTTCTCGCCCTGGAGCAGGCGGCCCTCCTGGAGCAGCCCGTCACTCCACCGGGCGTACTCCTCCACGATGGCCTGCAGCTCGGCGGGAGACATGGCGGCGAAGGTGGCGGGGTTCTCGTGCAGCAGCATCAGGTAGCGGGCCATGGGACGGACCTTTCGGGGGACAGCGGGGGTTTCGTCGAAAGAGACGGCCCACGTCGCGGAGGATCGACATGCCTACCTCGTCACCCTGCGCGCACACCCACTCCGTGGACAGAGAACACTTGTCTCGCGCTCACGGGTGACACGTCACCCGGGGGTGCCTACCCCTGAAGGACAGGAGGCGCGGGCACCGGACGTGAGCAAGGGCGGACGATGGTGGGGGGGAGTCATGGGGGCGTTGTTGCTCGCGGGATGTCCGTCCGCGTGCAACTCGAAGGAGTCGTCCCGTCCATTCCAGCTCACGGGGCAGGTGGGTTCGCGTGGGGCGGGCTTCGCATCGGCGCTGTACCAGACGACGGGCGTGCGGATGGAGCCGCGCAACCGCATCCGGTGGGCGAACAACGGCGCCGTATTCGACGTGATGGTGGAAGAAATCGCCCGGGCCCGCGCCTCCGTCCACATCGTGATGTTCATCTGGAGGCCGGGCCGCGCGTCCGACCGCATGATTGAAGCGCTGGCCGAGCGGACCCGCGAGGGCGTGCACTGCCGCGTGCTGGTGGATCCGCTGGGCAGCGGCCCCTTCGAGACGGAGGTGAAGCCCCGGCTGGAGGCCATCGGCTGTGAGGCCCACCTGTTCCGCCCGCTGCCGGCGGACGAGAACCTGGCGCGCAACCACCGGAAGATCGTCGTGGTGGACGGCAAGGTGGCCATCACCGGCGGGCTCGCCATCCAGGACGAGTGGCTGGGCGACGTGCGCAACGAGAAGGAGTGGCGCGACACCAACGTGCGGGTCCAGGGCCCGGTGGTGTCGCAGCTCCAGCAGGCGTTCGCGGAGAACTGGCAGGAGACGACGGGCGAGCTGTTGCCCCCGACGGACTTCCCCACGCTGTCGGTGGCGCAGCCCGGCCTGGACGCCGCGGGGGAAGGCTGGGCGGCCTTCGTCAGCAGCACGGCGAACCCGGAGGTGACGCGCGCGGAGCGGCTGACGCAGTTGATGGTGAAGGCGGCGAAGAAGCGGCTGTGGATTTCGCAGGCGTACTTCACGCCCAACGACGCGCTGACGGCGCTGCTGGTGGAGAAGGCCCGCGCGGGCGTGGACGTGCGGGTGCTGGCGCCGGGGGACAAGAACGACCAGCGGGCCATCACGGTGCTCCAGCGCCAGAGCTACGACACGCTGCGGGCGGCGGGCGTGCGCCTCTGGGAGTACCAGCCGGCGATGATGCACGCGAAGACGATGCTGGTGGATGACCGGCTCGTGCTGGTGGGGTCCATCAACTACGACGCGCTGTCGTTCAATCTGCTGGAGGAAGGTTCGCTGGTCCTGGAGGACGTGGAGGCGGCACGTCAGTTGGAGGCCATCTTCCTGGAAGACCTCACGAGGGCGCGCGAGGTCCAGGCCGAGCAGGCGAACCGCTAGGGGCCGGCTGTCCGCTTTCACGCGTGGCCCCTGGAAACAGTGGGCAAGGGGCGGGCCGTGTGCTCAAGAAGTGCGTCCAGGGGCCGCGAGGTTCGCGGCCGGGAGGCATCGCCATGAGCAGCGCAGCTCCTCGTCATCTCTTCGTCGCGGGCGCCACGGGCGCGACGGGCCGCACGCTGATGCGGCAGGCCCTGGCCAGGGGCGTGCCGGTGACGCCGCACGTGCGCCCCAGGAGCGCGAACACGGAGCCCGCGAACCACTGGCCGAAGAAGGCGGTGCTGGAGCTGGCGGACGGGCCCGCGCTGGTGGAGGCGATGAAGGGCAGCACGACGGTGCTCCAGCTCATCGGCACGATGCGCAAGCGCTTCGCGGCCGGGGACACCTACGAGACGAGCGACATCGGCACCACGCGGCAGTTGGTGGACGCGGCGAAGGCGGCGGGGGTGGACCACTTCATCCTGCTCACGTCGGTAGGCGCGGGCAGCCCGGTGGGCGCGTACCTCAAGGCCAAGGCGGAAGCGGAGCGCATCGTCCGAGAGAGCGGCATCCCCTACACGATGGTGCGGCCCCCGGCGTTGGAGGGCGAATACCACGCGCCGCCCGGCATCCTGCACACGCTGGGCAAGCTGCCGCTGCTGCACAAGCTGAAGCCCATGCACCTGGACCAACTGGCCGCCGTGCTCCTGCGCATCGCGGAGCGCCGGGCCCCCCTGGACACGGCGCTCGAGGACAAGCGCCTCTGGGCGGAGGTCGAGGCGGTAGGCCGGTAGCTGTCAGACCCTCCAGGTAGGAAGGCTCCTCCGCTGCGCGAGCACGTGACGCATGGAGGCGCTACAATGAGGAAGATGGCTACCCGAGACCAGTTGCTTGCCCAGGCCCTGCGACTCTCACCGGAGGACCGCAGACGGCTCGCCCATGAGCTGCTCGACAGCCTGGATGAAGGTGTGGCCACTTCGGATGCCGAGGCAGCCTGGGGCGAGGAAATCAGCCGCCGCGCGCAGGAAGTCCTCGACGGCACGGCGGAGCTCGTCGATTGGGACGACGTACGAAAACAAGTGAATGAGGAGTTGGAGCGAATGCGGCGATAGGTGCTCCCATGCGCACCCGACTGCATCACGCCGCCAAGCCGGAGATGCTCAAGGTCGCCAAGTGGTACGAGAACCAACGCACAGGACTCGGTAGCCACTTTGTCGGAGCCATGCATCAAGCGATGGCCTCCATCCATGAGCACCCGGACCGATGGCCTCTCTGGCCGGACCTCCTGCACACGCCGCCCATCCGCCGCTTCTTGCTACCGGAGTACCCCTTCGCCCTGCCCTACCTCGTTCGCGACAAGGACGTGGTGGTGCTCGCCATCGCGCACCTGCGTCGCCGCCCGGACTACTGGCTGCCCCGCGCGCGAAGCCGTCCGTAGGCCTATTCCTTCACCGCGCCGGCCGTGAGCCCGGACACGATGCGCCGCTGGAACAATACGGTCAGCACCACCAGCGGCAGCGTGGCCACCACCGACGCGGCGGCGATTTCGCCCCAGGGTTCCTTGTACTCGCTGGCGAAGAGGCTGATGGCCACCGGCACCGTGCGCTTCTGTGGCGTGGACAGGAACGTCAGCGCGTAGAGGAACTCGTTCCACGCGAAGATGAAGACCAGGATGGCCGTCGTCGCCAGCCCCGGCGCCGCCAGCGGCAACAGCACCCTTCGGAACGCGCCCACCGGCGTGCACCCGTCCACCCGCGCCGCGCGGTACAGCTCGTCCGGGAGCTGGCGGAAGAATGACGTCAGCACCCACAGCGTCAGCGGCAGCGCGAACGTCGTGTACGGCAGCGCCAGCCCCACCAGACTGTCCCGCAGGCCCACCGCGCTGAGGATGAGGTACAGCGGGCTCACCGTCGCGATGGGCGGGAACATCGACACGCCCAGCGCCGCGGACAGCAGCAGGCCCCTCCCCCGGAACTCCAGCTTCGCCAGCGCGAACGCCGCGGACGCCCCCACCGTGAGGCAGAACACCGTCGTCAGCGTCGCCACCACCAGCGAGTTCAACACCGCCCACAGGAACGGACGGCCGAACAACACGCTCTCGTAGTTCGCCCCCGTCAGGTGCGAAGGCCACGGCCGGGTCAGCTCCCCGTCCGGCCACAGGCTCGTCAGCACCTGCCACAGGAACGGCCCCAGGAAGAACGTGAGGAACGCCACCACGGCCAGCGCCGTGCCCAGCCCCGGCCGCCTCATCGCCGCCCCTCCTCGCGCCCCAGCCAGCGCAGCCACACCACCGCCAGCAACACCACGCACAGGAACGTCGCCACGGACAGCGTGCTGCCGTACCCGAAGTCCCCGGAGCGCATCAGCGTCTTGTACGCGTAGATGCTCAGCGTCTCCGTCGTGTTCGCGGGCCCGCCCTCCGTCAGCACGTAGATGGCGTCGAACACGCGGAACGCGTCCAGCGACCGGAACAGCACCGCCAGCAGCAGCGCGGGCTTGAGCAACGGCAACGTGATGGACCGGAACCGCCGCCACTCCGACGCCCCGTCCACGCGCGCCGCCTTGTAGAGGTCCTCCGGAATGCCCTGCAGCCCCGCCAGCACCAGCAGCGCCACGAAGGGCGTCGTCTTCCACACGTCCACCAGGATGGCCGCGTGCAACGCATACCCCGGCGCGCCCAGCCAGTTGATCTCCGCCCCACCCAGCATCCGGTTGATGAGCCCGTAGTCCGGGTTGAACATCCACGCCCACAGCCGCGCGCTCACCACCGTGGGGATCGCCCACGGCACCAGCACCGACGCGCGCAGCAAACCCCGCCCCGGAAACGCGCGGTTGAGCAGCAGCGCCAGCGGCACCGCGAGCAGCAGCTCCACCGCCACCGCCACCGCCGTGAAGTACGCCGTGTTCCCCAGCGCGGACCCGAAGCGCGCGTCCCCCATCAGGTAGGCGTAGTTCTCCAGCCCCGTGAAGCGCCGCTCACCGAACACCAGGATGAACCGGTGCAGGCTCAGCCACACCGCCGCCAGCACCGGGTACAGCGCCACCACGGCCAGCACCAACACGGCCGGCGCCACCAGCAGGTACGCCTGCCGCCGCTCCCGAGCCTGCGAACCCGCGCCCCTCATTCCTCCTCCGGAGGCCGCTCACCCGTCAGATGATCCACCTGCTTCTGCGCCCGCGTGAGCGCGACCTCGGGAGTCCGCAGGCCCGCCACGGCGGCGGAGAACTCGCTCTGGAGCACATCCGCGATGAGCAGGTAGTACGGCGTCACCGGCCGGGGGCGCGCCCGCACCAGCGCCTCCTTCAGGCTCGCGATGAACGGCTGCTCCGCGCGCAGCTCCGGGTCGTCATACAGCGCCAGCCGGGGCGGGTTGCGCGCGTAGTGCAGCGCCAGCACGCGGTTGGCCTCCGGGGACGTCAGGTGCGCGATGAGCCGGGCCGCCGCCTTGCGCCGCGCGGGCGGCACGTGCGCGTTCACCGCGAGCTGCCACCCGCCCAGCGTCCCCCACCCCGGCTGCCCATCCTTCGTCGGCAGCGGCGCGATGCCCACCTTGCCCCGGATGGGCGAGCCCTCCGCCTGCGCCTCGCTCCACGCATAGGGCCAGTTGCGCATGAACACCGCGCGGCCCTCCTGGAACACGCGCCGGGACTCCTCCTCGCCAAAGCCCGTGACCGTCGGGGGAGACAGCCCGTCCGCGATGAGCCCGTGCAGGTACGCCAGCGCCTCGCGCGCGGGCTCCGTCTCCAGGAGCACGCGCCCGTCCGCGCCCAGCGACTGCCCGCCGTGCCCCCACAGCGCCTCGTACACGTTGCAGGTCAGGCCTTCATACTGCCGGCCCTGCCACACGTAGCCCTGGAGGCCGGGCGCCTTCGCCATCGCGTCGCGGGTGAAGCGCCGCAGCTCCTCGTAGGTGCGCGGGGCGCGAGGCACCAGGTCCGTGCGGTAGTAGAGGACGCCCACGTCCACGTACCAGGGCACCGCGTACGTGCGCCCGTTCATCACCACGGCGTCCACCGGCCCGGGCAGGAACTCCTCGCGCAGGCGCGCGGGAGGAAACTCCTCGGACAGGTCCGCCACCCAGCCCGCGCGAGCGAACTCCGGCACCCAGACGACGTCCGCCACCAGCACGTCGAAGTCCGTGGCCCCGCCCTGCAACGACGTGAGGAAGAACTGGTGCGCCAGGTCGGACGCGTTCGGCAGCGCCTCCGTCACCAGCTCCACGTCCGGGTTGGCGCGCTCATACCGCGCCAGCAGCTCACGGAACGGCTTCGGGTCCCCCCACAGCGGCTGGAACTTGAAGACGATGCGCGTGCGGCCCCCGGCGCCCGCCTCCTCGGACGAGCGCCGGCAGCCCCCCACGGAAAGGCCCAGCGCGACGAGGAGGACGAGGAGGCGGCCCATGCGCCCGGATGACTCCAGCGCCAGGGCCCACCGTCAACGACAAGCCCCGCGCCCGGTCATCCAGGCGACACGGGCGCCAGGGCCCCCGGCCCCGGTGAGAACAACCGCCGGGCCGTGGCCCCCACCGCGCGGCACGCGAGCGCATCCACCGCGCCGCCCACCAGCCCACCGGCCAGCGGCACCACCTTGGACAGGTTCACGACGCCCTTCCGCGACGCCTTGCTCACCAGCCGGAAGCCCACCGCGCGGTTGATGCTGCTCAGCGCCTGCTTCGGCACGGCCTCCAGCGCGCGCATGCCCAGGTGCTGGCTGACTTCGATGCCGGCCTGCTTCACCACTTCTTTTCCAAGGTCCCCCACGATGGCCAGCAGCGTGAGGGTCCGCACGCGGTCCTCCTCCACGTCGTGCCCGTGGATGCGGGCGATGGCGCCCACCAGCCGCGCCTGCACCGCCCACGACACGCCCAGGCCCGCGGGCAGCGCCACCGGCAGGGTGAGCAGGCCGCCCAGCCCGGACAGGAAGCCCGTGGTGAACAGCTTCCCCGTCTCCCAGTGGATGAGCGAGTCGACGCGCGCGCCGTGGTCCGCGTAGCGCGTGTCGCGCAGGTACTCGTCCGCCAGCGCCGTCGCGCTGCACAGCGGCCCCAGGCCCTCGAAGCCCGCGTCCAGCACGGCGTTCACGACCTCCAGCGGCTTCGACATGCGTCCACCTTCCACGATGAGGCCAGCCCCGCATCCTACCCCGCGCGGGTCCCCAGCCGGAGTCAGGCGGCTCCGCCTGTCCGTCCGCCAGGCAGGCACGTGAAACCCATCCGCGGCGTCCCACGCGAGCCTGCCGGCCCGTCTCGACTCAAGCCATCCCACGCATGGGGTATGGCCAAACCCACGCAATGGACTGGAGCATGAATTCTTGCCACGCGGCGGGCCTGAGACAGCATCCGCCGCCAATCCCAGACACCCCGAAGGAGCCCTGGATGTACGAGTATCACGTGGATGCCTTTGTCCCGCCCGCCCCCGGCTGCAACAGCACCGACCCGGGCTGGAACCCCAAGCGCTGCGGTGACTTCGCGAAGTTCCTCAACAACTACGCCGCGCAGGGCTGGAAGCTGCACTCCAGCGAGTACCGCGCCGTCACCGCGACCAAGGGCTGTGGCACCACGGCGGCCTCCTGGCTGGTGTGCGTCTTCGAGCGGACGAAGCAGGAATGAACCCGGGCCCTCCGCCCTGGGAAGGCAACCCCTACTCCGCGCTCGCCCTCTTCCCCGAGGCGTCCCGCGAGCTCCAGGCCGCGCCCGCGCCCCGGCCCACGCGCCTGCCCTGGTGGCTCGACCCGCTGTGCCTCGTCGCGGTGGCGCTCATCCTGCTGTACCGCCACGCGGTGCCCCACCGCTGGAAGCGGCAGTGCATCTACACGCCCACGTGCTCCCTGTACGGGCTCCAGTCCCTCCAGAAGTACGGCCTCTGGCGCGGCGGCCTCCACACCTGGGCGCGCATCCGGCGCTGCAACGACGTGCTGTTCCTGGGGGGAACCGACCTGCCCTGAGGCGCCCTACTCCGGCGCCGGAGCGGCCGGCTCCTTCGGCGGCAGCCGCGGCAGGCGCACGGTGAACACCGTGCCCTCCGCCGCGGACGACCGCGCGTCCACCGTCCCGCCGTGCGCCAGCACCAACTGCCGCACGATGTAGAGCCCCAGCCCGATGCTGCGCTCGGAGCGCCCCACCGTCGTCCCGCGCTGGAGCGGCTCGAAGATGCGCGGGAGCATCTCCGGGAGGATGGGGTCGCCCCCGTTGCGCACGTGCACCACCACCGCGTCCGGCTCGCCCCGGCTCTCCACGCGCACCGGCGTGTCCTCCGGGCTGTACTTCAGCGCGTTGCCCAGGATGTTGGACAGCACCTGCGCCATCCGGTCGGAGTCCCACGCCCCCTGCCCGTCCCCCTCCTGCTCCACCTGGATGGTGCGCTCCGGGTGCGCCGTGCGCGCCTCCTCCACCACCTGCAGCGTGAGCGCGTGGAAGTCGCACGGCGCCGCGTGCACCGGAATGCCGCCGCCCATGCGCGCCTGCGTGAAGTCCAGCAGGTCGCGGATCATCCGCGTGGCCCGCTCCGCCGCGGACAGCACGCGCGCCGCCGCCTTCGCGTGCCACGGCTGGATGTCGTCGCGCCGGAGCATCAGCGACGCGCCGGTGAGGATGGCGCCCAGCGGGTTGCGCAGGTCGTGGCTGACGATGCCGATGAGCTGCTGCTCGAACTCCACCCGCGCCTGCGCCTCGTGCACCAGCTTCTGCCGCTCCTCCTCCGCCCGCCGCCGCTCCGTGATGTCGCGCATGGCGCCCACGATGCGCCGCGCCTTCCCGTTCTCTCCGCGCAGGATGGAGCCCTGCGCCGCCACGTACGCGTACCCCCCGTCCTTGCGCAGCACGCGGTACTCGTCCTGCCACCGGTCCTCGTCCGAGTCGAACGCCCGCTGCAGCCCCGACAGCACCCGCTCGCGGTCCTCGCCGTGGATGTGCCGGCGCCACCAGCCCCCGTCCGCGCCCACCTCTTCCAGCGGGAAGCCGAAGACCTCCTCCGTCGCGTCGCCAATCCAGTGCATCGCGTCCGTCTGGAGCTCCAGGTCCCAGATGGCGTCGAAGCTCGCGTGCGCCACCAACTGGTAGCGCTCCTCGGAGCGGCGCAGCGCCTCCTCCGTGCGCTTGCGCAGCCGCACCCCCTCCGCCTCGCGCAGCGCCCGCCGCACGCTGGGGCCCAGCCGCTCCAGCCGGTCCTTCAGCACGTAGTCCGTGGCGCCGCGCTTGAGCAGCTCGATGGCGCGGTCCTCGCCCAGCGCGCCGGACACGAAGAGGAACGGCGTGTCCGGACACACCGCCTGCGCCGCCTCCAGCGCGCTCATCCCGTCGAAGCCCGGCACGTTGTAGTCGGACAGGATGAGGTCGAACCGCCCCTTCTCCAGCGCCGCGACGAAGGCCGCCCGCCCCTGCACGCACTCCAACGTCGAAGGCAGCCCGCCTTCCTCCAACTGCGCGGCCACCAACTGCGCGTCCAGCGGGCTGTCCTCCAGCAAGAGGATGGACAGGGGCCGCTGCGCCGAGGGCAGGGGCGTCAGGTCCAATGCGGCGGCACCGCCGCGAGCGCTCACTTGGGCGCTCCGGATGCGCCAGGAGCGCCCGGCGGCGGCTGGTTCACCACCGCCCAGAACAACCCCAGCTCGCGCAGCGCGGAGACGAAGTCCGGGAAGGCCACCGGCTTCACCACGTAGGCGTTCACCCCCAGGCCGTAGCTGCGCGCCAGGTCCCGCTCCTCGCGCGACGAGGTGAGCATCACCACCGGCACCGCCTTCAGCTCCGGGGCGCCCTTCACCTTCTCCAGCACCTCCAGCCCGTCCACCTTCGGCAGCTTCAGGTCCAGCAGCACCACCGCCGGGTGGCCGTCCTGCCGGTTCGCGTACTCGCCCTTGCGGAAGAGGTAGTCCAGCGCCTGCTGCCCGTCGCGCACCACCACGACCTCGTTGGCCAGGTGCACCTCCTCCAGCGCCGCCAGCGTGAGCGCCACGTCATTGGCGCTGTCTTCCACCAGGAGGATCCGCTTCAGCTCGATCACGCGTGCGTCTCGACTTTCTTCTCCAACGGAGAAGCCCGGGGCAGGGTGAAGGTGAAGGTCGCGCCCTGCCCCACGGCGCCCTCCGCCCAGGTCCGTCCACCATGGCGCGACACGATGCGCCGCACGTTCGCGAGCCCGATACCGGTGCCCTCGAACTCCTCGGCCGTGTGCAGGCGCTGGAAGACGCCGAACAGCTTGTCCACGTACTGCATCTCGAAGCCCACGCCGTTGTCGCGCACCCACACCGCGACCTCGCCCTCCGTCTCCTGCGCCCCCACCTCGATGAGGGCCTCCGGCTTGGGGCGGGTATACTTCAGCGCGTTCGCCAACAGGTTGTGGATGACCTGCCGCAGGAGCGCCGGGTCGCCCTCGACCGTGGGCAGGCCCCCCACCCTCCACTCCACCTGCCGCCCGTGGGCCTCCGGCACCAGATCGCGCCGGGCCTCCTCCACCAGTTGGCCCAGGTCCACCCGCGACTGACGCAGCTCCGCCCGGCCCATGCGGCTGAACGCGAGCAGGTCATCCACCAGCGTGCCGCCCTGCTTCGCCGCGCCCGCGATGGTGGAGAGGTAGCCGCGCGACACGTCGTCCAGCTTCGCTCCCGCCCGCCGCTCCAGCAACTGCGCGAAGCCGGTGATGTGCCGCAAGGGCGCGCGCAGGTCGTGCGACACGGAGTAGCTGAAGGACTCCAGCTCCTTGTTCGCCTCCTGGAGCTGGGCGGTGCGCTCGCGCACGCGCTTCTCCAGGCCCGTGTTGAGGTGGCGGATCTCCTCCTCCGCCTGCTTGAGGCTCTCCAGCGTGCGGCGCTCGTCGTCGATGTCCGTGTTGGTGCCGAACCAGCGGGCGATCCGCCCCTCGCCGTCCCGCACGGGCATGGCGCGCGACAGGAACCAGCGGTAGCTGCCGTCCGCCCGGCGCAGGCGGAACTGGTCCTCCCACAGCGTCCCCTCGCGCAGGGCCGCGTTGAAGTGCTCCAGCACGCGCCCGGCATCCTCCGGGTCCACCAGCTCGTTCCAGTCCTTCTCCCCCACCTGCGAGGGCGACGTCCCGGTGTAGTCGTACCAGCGCTGGTTGAACCAGAAGAGGCGCCCGTCCGGATCCGCCATCCACGACAACTGGGGGATGGAGTCCGCCAGCGTGCGGAACTGCTGCTCGCGCTCCTTCAGCTCCGCGGCCAGCGCCTCGATGCGCCGGCGCGCCAGCACCTGCTCCGTCACCTCCCACGACACGGACACGATGCCGTCCACCTTGCCCTCGGCGTTGCGCAGCGGCTGGAAGGTGAGGTTGAAGTAGCCCTCGGGCGCCTCCTGCCCCACGTCGCGCACCAGGCGCATGGGCACCTCGTGGCCGCGGTAGGTCTCGCCGGTGCGGTAGACGTGCTCCAACTGGGCCACCTGCCCCTGGTCCTTCAGCTCCGGCAGCGCCTGGCGCACCGTCAGCCCCAGGAGCGGCCGGGACCCGGTGAGCTTCAGGCGCAGGTCGTTGGCCATCTCGAAGACCAGGTCCGGCCCGCGCAGCACGGTGATGGCGGCGGGCAACTGCTTGAGCACCGCGAACAGGTTGCGCCGCTCCGCCTGCGCCGTCTCGTACAGGCGCGCGTTCTCCAGCGCCACGCTGGCCATCTGCGCCAGTTGCACGGCGATGGTCTCGTCCTCCGCGTCGAAGTCGCCCTCCACCTTGTCGGACACCTGCACCAGGCCCAGGTTGCGGCCGTCGTGTCCCACCAGCGGCACCGCCAGGAAGCCCTTCAGGGGCAGCGCGGGCGGCGGCGCGGCGGGCGCCTCGGCGTAGGCCGCGTGCTGGCGCAGCTCCTCGCGCGTCAGGCGCAGCGGCCGGTTCTCCTGGCACACCCGGGCGAAGAGGCCGCGCTCGTCCACGCCCGGCTGGGCGGCGCCCGGCGCCAGCGGCTCATGCCCCGCCGCGGACAGCGCGGCGAGCGGCGGGGCGTCCCGGCCGTCCGCCACCTGCACGAAGGACTGGTTGGCGCCAATCAGCTTGCGCGCCTTGAGCGTCACCAGGTCCAGGATGGCCGGCACGCTGCCGGCCGCGTTGAGCGCCAGGCTCGCGCGCGACAGGCCGCGGAGCTGCTCGGTGCGCCGCAGCTCGCCCGCCATCAGCCGGGCCCGCTCCGCGTCGGCGCGCTTGCGCGCGGTGATGTCCTGCACGGTGCCCACGAAGCGCACCGGCGCGCCGTCCTGGAAGTGCGTGCGGCCCGTGGCGCGCACCCAGCGCTCCACGCCGTCCTTCAACCCCACGGTGCGGTAGGCCACGTCGTAGTCGCCCTTGCCGCTGGGGTCCCAACTGAGCGCCACCGCGCGCTGCACGGCCTCCCGGTCCTCCGGGTGCAGGCCCGCGAGGAACAGCTCGTAGGACGACTCCGCGTCGGGCGGCAGGCCGAAGAGCGCCTTGCAGCGCGAGTCCCACCGGAGCTCGCCCGTCACCACGTCCATGTCGAAGGTGCCCAACTGGGTGGCCGTCAGCGCCAGGCGCAGGCGCTGCTCGCTGTCCGCCAGCGCGGCCTGCTGCCTGCGCAGGTCCTGCGCCAGCGCCTCCGTGTGCCGGCGCGCGCGCACGAACTCCGTCACGTCCGTGGCCAGGGTGATGATGCCGGACGCGGTGCCGTCCACCTCCAGCATCGGGTGGTAGATGACGTTGAAGAAGACGGAGTCCGGCTGGCCGTCGCGCACCAGCTTCACCTCGAACTCCGGCCGCACGAAGGGCTGCTTCGTGCGCACCACCCCGCGCAGCACCTCCATCACCTCCGGCTGCTCCGCCAGCTCCGGGAACGCGTCCATCAGCGCCTGGCCCGGCGTCACCCGCCGGCCCACCAGCAGCTCGTAGTAGGGGTTCGCCAGCTCGAAGACGAAGTCCGGCCCGCGCGTGATGGAGATGCCCACCGGGGCCTGCATGAAGAACGCGTGCAGCCGCTCGCGGTGGACGGCCTCCAGCGCGTTGCGCTCGCGCTCGCGCAGCGACTCCTCGCGCCGCTGCACGGCCTCGCGCGACAGGTGCAGCTCCACGAACATGGACACCTTCGCCAGGAGGATTTCAGGCCGCAGCGGCTTGCGCAGGTAGTCCACCGCCCCGTGCGCGTACGCCGCCAGCCACTCCTGCTCGTCGCCGTCGCCCGCGGTCATCAGCAGCACGGGCGTGCGCCGGCTGCGGTCGCGCTCGCGCAAGAGGCCCAGCACCTCCACGCCCGTCATGTCGCCCAGGTTCATGTCCATCAGGACGGCGGCGAAGTCCTCGTCCAGCACGCGCCGCAGCGCCTCGCGTCCGGACGAGGCGCGCACCAGCCGCTGCCCCAGGGGCGCGAGGATGCCCTCCAGCGCCAGGAGGTGCCCGGGCGTGTCGTCGACAAGGAGGATGCTGGCCCTGGGGGAAGACGTGGGCACGGACACGGCGGCGGAGGACATGGTGGAGGCTCGGGGGACGGACTGCCCTTCCCTTTAGGCTGGCGGGCACGCGGTGGGGGACGGGCCCGACGTCGGTGTGCCCGCCGTTGACGGCAGGACAACACTCCACGTCGCAACCTGCCTCCTCCCCCCCGTCGATTCCAGCAGAACCCTCGGGCCTCCTCCGTTCGCGGCCTCCCCGTCCGCCAGGGGACACACCGGGAGGGGGCCCGTCCCCCCGGCCGCACGTCGTTGCTGCTTCAGGTTTCCAGGCCGATCAGGGCGACGGCAGGCGCCGCAGGGACGTCATGGGGAAGGGCGCCCAGAAGGGCGTGGCCAGGTGCTCCCCCTCCAGCGGGAACCAGGGCCCGTCCCGTCCCGCCAGGACGTGGAAGTCCTGCGCGGGGGTGAAGCCCTGCCCCACGAGCGCCACGCGCTCCCCCTTCGCGTTGGTGGCCACGTCCAGCACGAGCACCGTGTGGCCGGGGCTGCCGCCCAGGACGAAGAAGTCCCCGGGGCGAAGCTGCTCCCGCGTGGGCCGGGCGCCCTCCGCCTGGAGCGACAGGGTGCCCGCGTAGGTGAAGAGCAGGTTCAGGTAGCCGCGGAAGGCCGCCCGCGAGCGGTCCACCGCCGCGCGCTCCGGCACCCACGTCACCTTCGAGCCGGAGACGCGCGCCCGGTCCCCGGCCGCGTACCGGGGCCAGGACGCCACGTGGCCGCTGGTGAAGCGGTAGGCGATGCGCTCCGGGTGGCCGGACGCCCAGCGCCACTCCGCATGAAGGCGCAGGATGGAGTCCGCGCACTGCTGGAGGTCCGCCGTGCCCACGTCCAGCTCCCCCACCGCCGCCAGCCGGGCGTCGGAGGCCGCCAGCACCGTGCGGCCCTGGAAGTCTCGCACGGGGGAGCCCTCCGGGCGCAGGGGCAGGCCGCGCAGCCAGGCGCCAAAGGAGCCCGCCTCCAGCGGCACGCGCGCGTAGCCCTCCGGGGGCGCGAAGGTCTCCTCCAGCGAGCGCACCTGGACGGAGGCCGGCAGCCACGGGTAGCGCGTCCGCTCCTCCTCCGTGGGGGCGCGGGCCGCGACCTTCGCCCGGCCAGCCGCTTCGCAGCTCGCCAGGGACAGCGCGGCGGTGAGCAGGGTGGCCAGGGCCAGCAGGGGGCGGAAGGGTCCCATCGGGTTCAAGGGGCGGGCTCCAGGAGAGGACGCGCCGGGAGGAGCCCCGGCCCTCCCTGGGACACCGCACGCGGACCTCGGGGTCCCTCGCTCCACGAGGGCACCGGAGGAGTCCTTCGCCGGACGCTCGTCTGGGCGGACAGGTGCGCCCCGGGGGCCGAGCACTACCTTTTGAAGGCCATGCACCGTCGGGCAAGCCTCGTGCTGCTCAATACGCTGTCCCTGTCGCGACTGCCGCTCGCCGCGGCGTTCATCGCGGTGTCGGACCTGCGCGTGCGGGCCCTCCTGGTGGTGGTGGCCGCGGCGACGGACTTCCTGGACGGCTGGATTGCCCGGCACCGGGGACTGGCCACGCGCCTGGGGGCGCTCATCGACCCGGTGGCGGACCGCGCCTTCATGGTGACGGCCTTCATCGTGTGTCTGCTGGACGGGCTCATCGACCCGGTGGAGCTGACGCTGCTGCTCCTGCGGGACATCGGCACGGCCATCGGCTTCATCGTCGCCAGGCTGCGGCCGGACATGCGGGCCGTCGAGCTCAAGGCGCGGATGCTGGGCAAGGTCGTCACGACGCTGCAGCTCGCGGTGTTGCTGTGCGTCCTGCTCTACCCGCCGCTGGTGCGGCCGCTCGTGGCGCTCGTCGCGATGCTGTCGCTGGCGTCGGTGGTGGACTACTCACGGGCGGTGTGGCGCCAGCGTCAGCGCCGGGAGCTGCCGCCGTCCTCGCGCCTCCCCCATGGGCCCACGGGGGCGCCCATGGAGTCCCTGCGGGAGTGACGCGGGGCTCGGCCTCACGCGGGCACGGCGCGCGTGTCCACGGCCAGGGCCAGGCGGGCGCGCTCGCGCTCCATGGCGGCGCGCTCGCCGTCGGACAGGGCGTCCCAGACCTCGTCCATCGTGTCGAGCAGCGCGTCCGCTTCGGGGGAGTCCCCGCCGGGCGCGCGGGCGCGGACGAGGGCCAGCTTGTGCAACAGGGTTCGGTACCGGTCGTAGACCGTCATGGTGGAAACCTCCGTCCGGGAGACGCGGACGGAGCCGTGCGGCTGACGCAAGGGCCGCTGGCTACCGGCGGCGCTGGGTCGCGGCGTCGCGGCGGGCCTCGGCGCCGGTCAGCACGGCGATCTCCCGCGTGTGGCTGCGGCCCACCAGGTTCACGGTGGCGCGCACGCGCTCGCCCTCCTGGAGCTGGGTCACGCGGATGGGCTCACCGTCGCGGACGATGCGCGTCTTCGTGCTGATCTCCAGCGGCAGGCGCGAGCCATCGTTGTCGATGACGACCTCCGTGTCGGACACCGAGCGCACCTTGCCCCGGTAGATGGCGTCCACCACCGCGACGCCCTGCGAGGCGCCCGAAGCGGGAGCCTTCGCCGCGCCGGGAGCCCGCGTCCCCGTGTTGCCCGTGCCCCCCGTGCCCGTGTTCGTCTCCGGGCCCGGGTTGGGCGGCTGCGTGCGGCCCTCCGGGTCCGGATCCGCGCTGGGGCTGTTCGGATCCGCCACGGGGAGGTCGCCCTCGCGCCCCTGCGCGGGCGCGGCGCCAGCAGCCGTCCCGGCGGGGGCCTGCGTGTTCGCCCCGGAGCCCCCGGTCCCCTGCCGCGGCTGCTCGCGCGGCGCGGGCGTCTGGGCCTGGGACGTGCCCGGCCTCGAGGCTGCGGGAGCGCCGGCCTCCTCGGACGCCGCGTCATCCTCCATCCCGCCGGACTGCGCCCCGCACATCAGCAGGAAGGCCAGGCCCGCGATGCCCAACCCCAGCCAGGTGTCTCGCCTCATGCGCCGCGTGCCTCCCTTCTTGGGAAGGTGCACGCGCACCCGGCGCGAACCACCGGCCCTCGGCCCTGGCGGTCGCCTGTCCGTCCGGAGCGCCAGACCCCGACCCGGCGCCTGCCCGGCAGAAAAGCGAACGCCCCCGGCCCCACGAAGGGACACGGGGGCGTCGGGCCCACGGGCGCGAACGGCGCGCCGCTACGGCAGCGGGAGCGGACCGCCGCCCGGGGGCAGCGTGCGCGCCAGCTCCACGGCCTTGGCCGCCTGCACCAGGCCGTAGCCGTACTTCGGGTCCTTGCCCGGCGTCGTCTTGTCGTCCAGCGCCGTCTTCTCCAGCACCGCGCGCACGTGCGCGGCGCTCAGGTCCGGCCGGGCGCTGAACACCAGCGCCGCCACGCCCGACACGTGCGGGGTGGCCATGGAGGTGCCCGACTCGCGCTGGTAGTCCAGGCCGGTGATGGACACCGTCACGTCCTGGCCCACCATCTTCTTGAGGGACGCGCCGGCCGCCATGGACACCGACACCGTGGGCACCCAGTGCGAGTTCGCGGAGCCCAGCGTGAAGTTGCCGTCCCCGTCGTCCTCCACGTTGTTGCCGATGATGACCGCGCGGGCGCCGGCCTGGATGACGTTGCGCGCCTTCTCCTCGAAGAACAGGTCGCCGCGGTCCACGTACGCGACGAAGCCGTCGCAGGTGGCGGCCTCACCGCACGCCGCGCGGTCCGCGCCCAGGCCGCAGTCGACCAGCCGGCCCGTGTACGTGCCCTGCGCGGTGTACGACAGCGGCGACGAGCTGATGGGTGACGACGACGCCGTCACCGAGGACAGCGACGCCGCCCCCAGCACCGTGGCGCTCAGCACGTTCACGCCCGGCCCCACCACGGACAGCTCCTGGCCGAACTGCGAGAAGGGCGCGTACTCGCCCTGCAGGTCCACCGCGCCCACCGCCATCACGGACGGCAGGTACGCGGCCGGATACGCGATGCCCATCTTGCCGTCGTTGCCGCTGGCCGCCACGGACAGCATGCCGTTGCCGTTCTCCCAGACCTTCTCGAACATGAGCTGCTCGGCCTCGGACGGGTCCTGCGCGCCCAGGGACAGCGAGGCGATCTTCGCCCCCTGCGAGTGGCACCACTCCACCGCCGCGATGACGTCGTCCGTGCGGCCGCCGCCGTCCGTGTCCAGCACGCGCGCGACGAGCAGGGACGCGCCCGGCGCCACGCCCACCACGCCGTTCGGCTCCTCCCCGGGCGCCACGCGCGCGCCGGAGCCCGCGCCGAACTGCGCCAGGATGGTCGCGGCCACGTGCGTGCCGTGGCCGCCGCCCACCGTCACCACGCCCTGGGACTCGCTCTGGTCGGACGGGTCATCGTCCTTGTCGACGAAGTCCTTGCCCAGGAGGAACGCCGCCTTCAGCTCCGGGTGCTTGCTGTCCCAGCCGCTGTCGATGACGCACACCTTCACGCCCTCGCCCGTGGGCGCGCCGGTGTCGATGACGCCGTCGTTGTTTGCGTCCCACACCTGCGGGGCCTGGATCATCTTCAGGCCCTCCGTGTACTCGCCCACCGAGCCCTGCGTGTTGAGCATGCCCTGCCACGACGCCAGCGGCGGGGGCGTGGGCAGGCCCATCGCGCGCACGCGGCGGTTGGGCGACACGGAGACCACGTCCGGGCGGAGCTTCAGCGCGGAGATGGCCTCCGGCGACAGCCGCGCGGACACCACGTTCATGTTCGGGATGCGGCGCATGACCGTGCCGCCCTCGCGCTCCACGGCCGCCGCGATGTCCGCCGACGCGGCCAGCGCGCTCGCGGTCACCTTCGGCTTGTAGGTGATGATGACGCCGTCCGGCGCCGTGTCCGTGCTCAGCGGGGAGACCCCCGGCTTCGGCAGCGACACCTCCTCGGTGCCTGGACACTCCTGGGGCAGGACGTCGATGGGGGTCGGCTCCTCGCCACAGCCGCTCGCCACCAGACCGGACAACCCGAGCCCAAGCCAAAGCCAACGCTTCATGGGGTGTATCTCCTTCGCCCGGCCAACGTGGACGACCGCGCCGTGACCCGCCGCCCCCGGAAAGGGGGCCGAAAGGAACGGGCCGGCCCTGCTTCCCGTTCCCACGACGATTTAAGCATGGACGCAGGACGACTGCTCGGGCGGCTGTCGTGCGCCCGACGGCCATCCGGTGCCGGTCCAACGTGAGGCGCTCAACGCTCACGCTCAAGGGGGAGCGCCTCGCTCGGGCGGGACCTCGTGCGTCGGCATGACGCACCGGGCCCGGCCACCTGGCGGGGCGTCAGGCGTCGGAGGGATCCACGCCGAAGATGCGCTGGGCATCCACGGCGTAGGCCGCCAGTTGCCGCTCGGTCTCCGCCGCGTCCCAGCCCAGGCGCGGCGCCATCACCTCCGCGGCGCGGACGGCGGCGGCGCGGCCCTGGTCGCGCGTCTCGAACGCGACCTTGAGGCGGCGGATGAGCAGGTCCGCCAGCGTCTGGACCATCTCGTGGGTCACGCCCCAGGCGGCCTCGGCGCGGCGGTACGGCAGGCCCTCCACGAGCGGCTCGGCCAGCTCGGGCGACTCGCGGGTGAGCGCCCACACCGCGGGCCAGCGGCTGCCGTACGCGCGAACCAGGTGCTCGCCCGTGGCCGCGTCCCCCACGGCCTGCCTGGCCGCCGCGAGCTCCGCGTCCAGCTTGAGGATGTCGCCGCCCGGCAGGGGCTGCTCGTGGGTGACGGGCTTCTTGTGCGGGAGGGCCAGGTGGCGCTCCACGGCGTTGACCACGTCGCGGGCCATGACCCGGAAGGTGGTGAGCTTGCCGCCGCTGATGGCCAGCACGCCGGACGGGCTCACGTCGATGGCGTGCTCGCGGCTGGCGCTGCCCGCGTCGCTGTTGCCGTGGTAGCCGCTCGCCGCCAGCGGGCGGATGCCGGCCCACGCGCTGACCATGTCCTCGCGGGTGAGGTTCGCGCTCGGGAAGAAGGCGTTGGCGGAGGAGAGCAGGTAGGCCACGTCCGCCTCGCTCGCGCGCACCTCGGCCGGGTGGGCGCGGGTGGCGGTCTCCGTCGTGCCAATGAGCGTGAACGCATCCGAGGGGAGGATGAACATCACGCGGCCATCCACGGGCGACAGGAGCGTGAGCGCGTCCCCAATGTTCAGCCGCGAGCGGGGCACGGCGATGTGCACGCCCTTGCTGCCGCGCACCGAGGGCCCCGTGCGCTCCTGCTGCGAATCCAGCCGGCGGATCTCATCGCTCCAGGGGCCGGTCGCGTTGACGACTGCGCGCGCGCGCACGGTGTGCTCCTGGCCGGTGAGGTGATCCACCACCACCGCGCCCTTCGCCTTGCCGTCCTCCAGCACCAGCCGCTTCACGGAGGCGTGGTTGAGCACCACCGCGCCGGCCTCGCTCGCGCCCAGCGCGTTGGCCAGCGTGAGGCGGGCATCATCCGTGGCCGCGTCGTAGTAGCGGGCGCCGCCCTTGAGCCCCTCGGCGCGGATGCCGGGCTCGGCCTCCACCACCTGCTTGAGCGACAGGCGCTGATACGCCTTCACGTTCCGGAACAGGGACAGGGCGTCGTACAGCATCAGGCCCGCGTTGAGCTTCCAGCGCGGCACGCGAGCCCCCTCGTAGACGGGCCAGACGAAGGCCAGCGGGCGCACCAGGTGGGGCGCCAGGTGGAGCAGGCGGCGCCGCTCGATGCTCGACTCGAAGACGAGCCCCAGGTGCCCGTGCTCCAGGTAGCGCAGGCCGCCGTGGATGAGGCGCGACGAGCGGCTGGACGTCCCGCTGGCGAAGTCCTCGCGCTCCACCAGGGCCACCTTCAGGCCCCGCAGCGCCGCGTCCCGGGCGGCCCCCGCGCCCGTCACCCCGCCGCCGATGACGAGCAGGTCGAAGGACTCACTGCCCAGCGCACGCAGACGGTCGGCGCGCGAGGGCGGGGCGGGAACCTCCGTGGAGGCAGGCAGGGAGCGAAGCGCGGCGGAGTCGGAACGCACGCCAGGAGTCTATGACGGGAAGTCTGCGGCCGCAGCGGATTCCGATGCAATGCGTCAAGAGGTCCACGGGGTGATGGGACCGGGCGGCAGGGAACTGTCTCGCAGCGAGCGGCGGAGGTGGCCTTGCGTGTCGTGGGGAGGACGGATAGGCAGGCGACCGCCTCACCTCCCCCGTCCTGGACGCTCCGCCGCCGTACCCCCGAACCGCCGTGTGGGACTCCCGAGACCGACGAGACCTGGCGTTCCTGGGGCTGTGGGTCCTGGTGTACGGGCTCGCGGTGGCGCCGGTGCTGCACGCGGTGGTGGGACACGGCGGAGGCCTGGGACGCCACGAGCACGGCGCCAGCACCCACGTCCACCGCACCCCGGTCACGTGTGAGGCGGCGAAGGCCCCCTGTCCGGCGGAGTCCGGGCAGGACACGCCGGACGGAGCGAAGCGGGGCCACGGCCACCAGCACCTGACGGGCTCGGTGGAGCACCTGCTGGCGGTGGCGGCGAGCTGGACGGTGTTCGTGCCGCCGAAGCCGCGCTGGGTGTCCTGGCGCGTGGCGCCGGAGCGGAGCCCGGAGTGGTCGCCGGGCCAGCGGTTGCGGTCCGCGGCGATGCCGCAGGGCCCCTAGTCCTCCTCGGGCCTCCGTAACGCAAGCATGACTCGCGAGCGCGCGGACCGTCTGGCTTTGGCCAGGCACGGGCCTGCGCGGGCGTGTGTCGTCTGTCCTTTCAACCCGCACGCCCTGGAGCGCGTCCCGACGCGCGCCGGGGACGTGTCGTCGTCTGTTCGTGCCATCCACCGTGACCCTGTTGCTCATCGCGTTCGCCACGCTCTCGACGAGTCTTCCCTCGGCCATGCCCGCCGCCCAGGAGGGGCCAGAGGCCACGCCAGAACAGCAGCAACCCGAACAGCCACAGCCCACGGAGGTCCCCGGGAAGCAGCGCTCCACGGTGGTGCGGGGCACGCGCCCGGCCCAGAGCGCCGCCGAGGTCACCATCGGCCGGGACATCCTGGACACGGCGCCGCGCACGAACGCGACGGACGTGCTGCGGGTCGTCCCGGGGCTGGTGGCCTCGCAGCACAGCGGCGAGGGCAAGGCGCAGCAGCTCTTCCTCCGGGGCTTCGACGCGCTCCACGGCCAGGACGTGGAGCTGAACGTCGGAGGCCTGCCGGTGAACGAGGTGAGCCACATCCACGCGCTGGGCTACGCGGACACCAACTTCATCATCCCGGAGCTCGTCCAATCGCTGGAGGTGACGGAAGGCGCCTACCGCGCGTTCCAGGGCGACTTCGCGGTCGCGGGAACGGTGCGCATGGACCTGGGCGCGCGCGAGAAGGGCGTGGAGTTCGCGGGCACGCTGGGACAGTTCAACACGCGCCGGCTCGTCGTGACGGTGCGCCCGGGAGAAGACCCCGGCACCTTCGCGGCGGCGGAAATCGGAGAGAGCGACGGCTTCGGCCCGCAGCGAGGCTACGGACGGGCCACGCTCCTCGCCCAGGCGAACCTGGACCTGGGCCAAGGCCTGAGCGCGCGAATCCTGGGAGGCAGCTACGTCACGCGCTTCGACTCCCCCGGAGTGGTGCGAGAGGACGACCTCGAAGCCGGCCGCCGGACCTTCTACTCCGGCTCCTTCGACCGTCAGGGAGGCACGGTCTCCAGGCACCAGCTCCTCGTCGGCGTGGACCTCCCGCGCGAGGGCACCGCGCGAACGCGCATCGAGGCCTTCGGAATCCTCTCGGACCTGCGCCTGCGCAACAACTTCACGGGCTACCGGGTGGACGACCGGGGTGACGGCCTGGAGCAGACCCACGACGGCACCACGCTGGGCCTGCGCGCCGAGCACCGCCGCCAGGTGACCCTCTTCGACCGCCCCATCGCACTGGAGCTGGGGCTCGGAGGAAGGCGCGACGGCATCCACCAGACGCAACGCCGTTACCGTGAGACGGACGGCACCTTCTTCGCGGACGAAGTGGACGCGGACCTCACGCAGACGGATGTCTGGGGTTACGCCGAGGCCAGACTCCCGCTGGGCCGCTGGGCCCTCCGGCTGGGAGGCCGCGCGGACGCGCTGGGCGTGGAGGTCTTCGACGCGCTCGCCTTCCGGGACCCGCGCTACTACGACGGACAGGGCTATTCGCGCAGCGCCTTCGGGGTGCACTGGGGCGCGAAGGCCGGCGTCGAATACGCGCTCACGGACACGTGGGCCCTCTTCGCCAGCTATGGAGACGGCTTCCGTTCGCCACAGGCGCGAAGCCTCGCGGAGGGAGAGCAGGCGCCCTTCGTGAACGTGCACGGCGCGGAGCTGGGCACGCGGAAGGACGGCGAACGCATGTCCTTCCAGGCGAGCGTCTTCGGCTCGCGGGTGGCGGACGACTTCTTCTTCGACCACACGGTAGGCACCACCGTCTTCACGGGAGAGACGCTGCGCACGGGCATCTCCGCGTCGCTGCAGGCGCGTCCGCTCGAAGGCGTCACGGCCGCGCTGAGCGCCACGGTGGCGAACGCGACGGTGACGAAGACGGACGCGAGGCTCCCCTACTTCGCGCCGCTGGTCGCCCGAGCGGACCTCGGCTGGGAGAAGCCGCTGCCCGGCATCGGCTCCGTGCTGTCGCTGGGCACGGGCCTCACGCTCATCGGCCCCAGGCCCCTGCCCTACGACGAATACAGCCACACCGTGTTCCTCGCGGACGTGCAGGCCGCGCTGCGGCGAGGAGCGCTCGCGCTGCGGCTCGACGTGAAGAACCTGCTGAACACGCGCTGGCGGGACGGCGAGTTCGTCTACAGCTCGCGCTTCGACCCCACCGCCCAGCCGAGCCTCGTTCCAGCCAGACATTTCACCGCGGGGGCACCACGCGTGGCCTCGCTCACCCTGGAGGTCCACCTGTGATGAACCCGACTGTGCTGGCCTTGCTCGTGGCCCTGATGAGCCTGGGCTGCGGCGGCAAGACCGAGGCAGAGCGCCGCACCTTCGCCGTGACGATGACGGCGACAGCGCCCACGGCCCCCAACGAGTACGGCTGGACGGTGACGCCCGAAGCCGCGCAGCTCTCCGTGGGTTCGGTGCGCTTCTTCGAAGGCCGCGTGCTGCTGTCTCGACGCCTCCCCCGCCTCGACTGGTACTCGCTCATTGGAGGCACCGCGAACGCGCACCCAGGCCACTATGTCCCCGGCGATGCCCTGGGAGAGGTGCTCAACGCCCAGACCGTGGATCTGCTCGCGGGTGGCAACCTGGGCAACGCCAACGCCGTCACCGGTTCATACGGCTCGCTGGAGCTGACGCTCGTGACGCCCACGGCGGCCACGGACGCGCGGAACGTCCTCGGAGGCCACCACGCCCACGTGCGAGGCACCGCCACGCACACCTCCGGAGCCACGGTGCGCTTCGACGCGGCGGTGGACCTGCCCAAGGCGATTGAAGGCGTGCGCTTCGAGCGCGACCTCCGGCAGGAGACGGGCCACGTGCGCATCGCGGTGGACCTGGGGAAATGGATGGACCGCATCGACTTCGCCACCGCGTCGCCTCCGGACGCGGCTGGCGTTTCCACCTTCCCCGCCAACAGCCAGGCCCAGAACGGCCTGGTGCGCGGCGTGGAAGACACCAGCGCCTACGTCGTGACGTGGGTGGAAGGAGCAGCGCAATGAAGAAGCATTGGCTGATGGGAGTGTCCTGCCTGGCCCTGGTCGCCTGCTCGTCGGGTCAAGGCAACGTGACGTTCACCGCGTATGGGGAGGACTTCATCGAGAAGGAGATCCCCGCCAGCGCCTTCGAGGACGGCTGGACGGTGAAGTACGACAAGTTCCTCGTGAAGCTGGGCGAGCTGAAGGTCGCCAACCACGAGGGAGAGACCGCCGCCGGGCAGACGGCCGCGAAGGTCTACGACGTGCACCGTCCGGGCCCCGTGAACGTCGCGACGTTCAACGACCTGGCCGCTGAGGAATGGGACGAGGTGAGCTACGCCATCGCCCCCGTCGCGGACGCCACCGCCGGCAACGCGGACGCGGAGGACGTGACGCGGATGAACACCGAAGGCTGGTCCGTCTACGTCGAGGGCACGGCCACCAAGGGCACCGTGACGAAGCGCTTCCACTGGGGCTTCGCCACCAACACGCTCTACGAGCACTGCGAGAACGAGGACCTCGGCAGCGGAGTGACGGTGCCCAAGGGCAGCACGGAGACGGTGCAGCTCACCCTCCACGGCGACCACCTGTTCTTCGACGACCTCCAGTCGCCGGACGCGAAGATGCGCTTCGACGCCATCGCCGCGGCGGACAGCACGGGCATCGTCGGGCCGGACGGCGAAATCACCCTGGATGAGCTGGGCCTGGTGAACCTGACGTCGCTGCCCTCGGGCCAGTACGGCACGGGAGGCGCGGGCAGCGTGCGGACGCTGCGCGACTTCGTAACGGCGCTCGTGCGCACCGTGGGCCACTACCGCGGCGAAGGCGAGTGCTCACCGCGCGTCCGCTAGGACAACACCCCCGGAGGGGCCGGCCCGAACGCGCGGCCGGCCTCTCCTGTTCCGCTCAGCGCTTCGAGGAGTCGTCCCCGCCCGTCATGCCACCGCCGTGCGAGGGCGTGTGGGACGGCGGGTTCGGAGGACGGTTCGGGTTCATCTGGTTGGAGCGGTTGTCCTGGGCGGACTTGTGCTCCGGGCGCTCGGGGTTCTTCGTGTTGGAGCGCTGATCATTCGGGGTCGGGTTCTTGTGCTTGCTCATCGTTCGGCGTCCTCCGTGTGTCCGGACATGGGCGCCCGGACGAAGGCACGGTAGGGAGACGCCCCCAGGAAGCGCAGGGGCCCAGGGGGCGCTGCACAGTGTCCGGCACCCGTCGCTCGGGCTGTCCCCGACGGACCGGGAGCACTCGCCGGGGTCTCCCTCGGATGCCGGGGAGGATGCGAATGCCTACTCCTTGACCGCGAGGAGGTGCGGCGCGTGAAGACGGTGACCTACGAGCGCAGTGGCCAGACGAACACCGGGGCCCAGGCGCTGCGGGTGGAGGGCCTCAAGCACCTGCGTGTGCTGGAGCAGGGCGAACCGGTGGTGGAGCGGGACCTGACGCCGGAGGAGATCCACCGGCTGGCCCCCTTGCTGGAACCCCTGCAACGGGAGCCCGAACCCGCCACCCTCGCGTCCCAGGCAGGAGGCCCGGACATCCTGGCGGTGACCCTGGCCTTCGAGGACGAGGAGACGCCCCGGCTGAGGCTCGCCACCGAGCGGCTGCCCGCGAAGGGAGGCGGCTATGATCGCCTGCTCGCGGAGCTGGACGCCCTGCTGTCGGCGGAGCTCCACGCGCGGGCCCCCCGCCACGCCCACGCCGTCCTGCCGCACCAACTGCGTCACGATGAATGACGGAGGCCGCACGGTCCGTGAGGGCCGCGTCGCCCGAGGCCCAGCAGGGGAGCAGCCGGGGCCGGTTGCCCTGGAGGCGCGCTTCTGACAGACAAGAAGCATGAAGCGCGTGCAGTTCTCCGTGCACCGCACGGTCGGAGAGGCGCGGATGCTGGCGGGAGCCCTGGAATCAGCCGGGCTCTCGGTCGACATCCGCGGCGAGTCCCTGGTCCCGCTGAGCGGAGAGATTCCCAGCACCGAGGCCTGGGTGGAGCTGTGGCTGTGGCCCCAGGAACTGGAGGCCGGGCGCCAGGTCCTCGCGGAGCTCCAGGCCAACCAGGAAGCCGCCAGCCGCTCGGTGACCTGTCCACGCTGTGGCGAGGAGAACCCCGCCAACTTCGAGCTCTGCTGGAGCTGCGAGCTGGAACTGCCGTCGGGGCTGCGCCCGCACCTCCGAGCCGTCTAGAAACGCCCCATGAGCGACCCATCGAACGAACCAGGGGAGCGGAGCGGCCGGCGCCGGAGCCAGGGTCTCCGAGGCGTCCTCTGGGTTTGCGGAGTGGCGCTCGCCATCCACGTCATCCCGCTGTTCCTGCCCCGCGACATGCCGGAGCAGGAGCTGGCCATCGCGCGAGCCACGGAGAGCGTGGAAGGCCGGCTGCGGTTCCTGGTGCCCCTGAAGCACAACGACAAGGCGACGGCGGCGGACCTGCGGGAGGCCGCCGAGCTCCTGCGCGATGCCCCGGCGGAAGCGCACGACCTGGCCCTGGAAGCCGAGCGGCGAGACCCGAACGCGCTGGAGACCCAGCTCCTGCTCGCGCGCATCTGCGACCGGGAGCGGATGACCCGCTGCGTGGACCAGTCACTCGAAAAGGCGCGGAAGCTCGCGCCGGCGGACCCACGGCCGGAGCTGCTCCGGGCGGACCTGAGCGAACAGAAGGGCGACGTCGAGGGCGCCACGGAGGCCCTGTCCCGGGCCTACAGCCGCACTCCAGGCGATCCCCTCATCGGCGTGCGCTACGGCCGGCTGCTCAGCCGGATGGGGAAACCCGAGGACGCCCTGAAAGTCTTCACCTCCCTGGAGGGCAAGGTCCCCGCGGCGCGGCTCCTGGTGGAACAGGGACTGGTGCTCAGCAAGGAAGGCCGGAGCCGCGAAGCCGTGGGGCTCTTGCAGCAGGCGGTACAGAAGGACCCGAAGCTCGCGGAAGGCCACTTCCAGTTGGGCATCGCCTGGTTCCAGTTGGGAAATGAAACCGCCGCCGAGGAGGCCCTGCGACAGGCGGACCGGCTGGACGTATCCGACACACGGGCGCTGGCCACGCTCTGCACCCTCCAGGTGAAGGCAGGAAGGCTCGAGGGAGCACGCCTGACGCGCACGGACCTGGAGCGGCGCTTCCCGCAGCGGATGGACGCCATCCGGGAGCAGTGCCGGCTGCCCTGATGCGCGGGGGCTGCTTCAACGCGGCTCCTGCCCCCGAATCTGGCGGAGCATCCGCGCCGAGGCGATGACCGGCGCGTCCACGGACCCGTCAGCCCGTTCGGTGCGCACCACGGCCTGGAGGAAGGGGATTGCCTCTTCATCGCGGCCCTGCTGGAAGAGCAACTCCCCCAGCGCGAACCGCGCCTGGGTGAGGAGGACCAGGTCCTCCGCCGCCACGGCCGCATCGATGGCGTCACTCAGCGCGGACTCGGCCAGCTCGGGCTGTCCGCGTCCAAGCAGCTCGCGGGCGCGCTGCAGGTGTTCAAGGGTATTCATGGGGCACGGTCCCCGAGCGGAGAAGACGGCAATGGAAGACAAGCGCCTGGTCGAGCTGGAAATCCGCTACACGCAGCAGCAGGAGCTGCTGCAGGAGCTGAGCGACGTGCTCTACCAGCAGGGGCGCGTCATCGACGCGCTCCGTGCGGAGCTGGACCGGCTCAAGCGCAAGCTGGACGCCGAGCCGGGCCTGGTGGATGCCCGCCAGCAGGAGCGGCCACCGCACTACTGAGGCACGACGGCCTCAGAACTTGTAGCCCAGCCGCAAGCCGATGATGGGGTTCGGATCGAGGTAGCCCACTTCGACGCCGATGCTCGCGGCCTTGCCCTGGAGGCCAAAGCCAAACGCCGCGTGGGCCTTGAAGGTGTCCCCCTTGAAGAAGATCCACGGACCCGCGAGCCCCTCGATGTAGACGGTCCGCCCCAGCGTCGCGCGGAGCGAGATGTCCAACGGGACGCCAATGATGTTGCCGTCCGTGACGAGCACCGCGCCGAACCGGGCACCCACGAAGAGGGGGCCCGCGACATGCCCTTCAACGCCGAGCGTGAAGTTGAACGCGGCGCTGGTGTCCACCCAGTAGTCCGCGCCCACGCCCAGGCGGACGCCGGACTGCTGCGCCTTGGACTCCGCGGGCGCCAGCAAGAGCCCCAACGCGAACAGCCCAGCGGCGTAGATTCGAAGCAGATGCATGCGAGAGCTCCTGTCCAGAGAGGGGGAAGGAGCGTCACTCAAGCAAAAGCAGCCAGGGTCAGGCCAGCCTCAAAGCCAGGCACCAGTACGTTCGCATCCCGTCGGATCAATCCACGACGAAGCACGCGTCCGAGGCCGGCATCCCAAGCCCGCAAAGACAAAGCCCCCGGCGCCTTGCGGCACCAGGGGCTTTCAAAAAGAATCCGGCAGCGACCTACTCTCCCACGCGGTTTCCCGCGGAGTACCAT
>NZ_JAIQDD010000035.1:0-86833 GCF_020036995.1 Corallococcus sp. AS-1-12
GTGCTGGTGAGTCACGGCGTGACGATGGGGTTGTCATCGGCACTCTCGTTGATGCCGCGCTTCCCGGACGCCGTGCGGCTGGGCTCGACACAGGCGGGCTTCAACCCGGCTCGAGTGTTGGACGTGAGCGCGGTCGCGGTGGTGGACGGCATGGTGGAGGTGACGCTCGCGTCCACGGCGGTGGCCATGGCCACGGTGGGCCCGCCTCTTCCGAGCAGCTCAGGAGGCCCGGGCAAGTGGGTGCAGGTGAATGAATCGATGTCCGACCGCGCCCGCGACTATCAGGCCCAGGTGACGGGAGCACCGAAGGGCTCCGCGTACCGGCTCAAGCAGGGAGACGATGAAGTCGACTTCGATGGCTTCGACCCCATCGAGGACCTGCTACTGGAGGCCAAGGGCCCGGGCTACGCGAAGTTCATCAAGGACAACATGACCCTGAAGGAGTTCTTCAAGGGCTTCGACAAGGTCCTTGATCAAGCCGATCGGCAATACTTGATGGCTCGTGGAATGCGCGTCCGTTGGATTGTCGCAGAGGAGCGATTCGGAGCACTCCTTCGTAGAGCCTTCGAAAGCCGAGGATACAAGACCTTCGAAGTCGTGCACGTCGCTCCGGTGCCGCGCTAAGGAGTCCAGGAATCATGACGGAGACGTACTACTCAGGCTGTTATTGGCTGGCCCGGCAGGAACCTGTCGAGTCCTGCGCCCACCGACTGAGTTCGTTCCTCCAACGATTGGGCCCCTTGGAACCCTCTTGGAACCGCTGGCACCAGACAGCCGCGACCTTCGAGAAGGCGCGCCAGCGACAGGTGTCTCCGGATGTGGCCACCCTCTCCAAGCTCCTGGGAGGCAAGGCCAGCCGGTTCATGGACATGTCCCGCTTCTGGCTCTGGGCCGGCGAGAACGAAGAGGAGGCCTCGAAGGTCACCGGCCACTGCGGCAGCGCCGCGACGCATATGGCTTCCGTCTGCCTACTCGACGGTCACAGCATGGGGCCGGTCGCGGAGCGGGTGCTGACCGCCCATGTCCTGACCGGCGTGATGCGCGCCATGGCGCTCGCGTGGGAGCCGGAATTCGGCATCTGCACCTCGCATGAGCATCGGGAGCGCCTCATGGCCGGCCAGTTCCCCGAGCCCGGAACCTTCGTCGGCTGGGTCACCTACCTCGCCGACTTCCGCGGGCCCGTGCCCCCGCTACCCTCTCCCGTCCAGGTGGAGCACGTCCCGGACCGGGGCACGCTCATCACCCTCACGCAGGAGAAGTTCTCCGTCTCCAACCCCACCCACTTGGCCCTCGCCGCGGACGTCCAGGCGCGCCTCCAGGCGGCGGGGCTGCTCACCCCGCTCCGCCCCTGGGGCACCTAGCCCTTCAGCGCCTTCCGGCCTTCGCGAACCTCCGCAGCAGCGCCTCGTGCGCCGGGTGGCGGGCCACCAGCGACTCCACCCCCGGCAGCTCGAAGTCCGCGAACTCGAACCCCGGCGACACCGTGCAGCCCACCAGCGTGTACGCGCCCAGCGGCTCCGCCGCCTGCAGCACCCCCGCCGGCACCAGCACCTGCGGCTGCTGGCCCTGCGTCACGTCCCGCCCCAACACCGGGGACTCCACCCGGCCGTCCTCGTGCACCAGGTGCAACGCCAGCGGCTCCCCGTCGTGGAACAGCCACAGCTCGTCCGCGCCCACCACCCGGTGCCACGCGGAGAACTCCCCCCGCTGCAACAGGTAGTAGATGGCCGTCCCCGCGGACCTCCGCCCCCGGAGCGTCTGCACCTGGAAGGCCGCCCGGTACGTCTCCCGGTAGTAGCCACCCTCCGGATGGGGCTTGAGGTCCAACCTCCTCACCAGCTCTTCAACCATGGTGGACCCAGTCTAACGCCGCGCCCCCTCAGGGCTTCTTCTTCTGCTGCTGCATCGCGGACGCCACCAGGTTCATCAGCTTCAACTGCACCGGCGTCAGACGCCGCAGGTTGCGCATCAGCCGCCGCATCTCCGGCACGTCCTCCTCCGTCCGCGCCCGGGGCTTCTCCTTCGGCGGCGGCGCCGCGAACTCCTCGCCCAACCCCAAGAGGTCGTGCGGCGGGATGTTCAGGACGACGCACAGGCGGCGCAGGTTCTGCACGCTCGGCAGCATGTGGCCGCGCTCCAACCGGCCATACACCTCCGACGCCATGCCGATGCGGTCCGCCACGTCCGCCTGCGTCAGACCCAGCTTCACCCGCACGTTCCGCGCCGCCGCGCCGAGGATTCCCGCCAGTTCCGTGTCCATTCCCTTGTCCCGGGTGCGAAGCGCCTCCATGGCACCGGGCGCTGGGCATAACCCTGAAGGTCGGGTCATGTCACCTTACCTCTGGCGTTTTTTCCGACCCGCCACACCCTCCCGGGCCTGCCCCTCTCAGGGGGTGGGCTCGGGCACGGGCGCGCGCCGGCGCTCGGCCGCGGTGAAGAGCAGGGCCATGGGCAGCCCCAGGAACACCGCGTGCCACACAATCTGGAGGAACTGCGGGACGCTCAGGAACCAGGGGAAGGAGCCGCGCGCCAGCAGTTGGAAGTCCACCAGCCACACGAAGATGCCGAAGAGCATCCCCACCGCCGCCTGGAACTCCCAGCGCCCCCGCCCGTCCACCGGCAGCATCGCGTCCAGCAGCGAGTACACCACGCCCCAGCCCGCCGAGATGGCCAGGTGCCCCCCCAGCCCCACCGCCACGGCCAGCGCCGTGGACACCTGCGGCGTGAAGGCCGGCGGCCCCAGCGCCACCGCCGCCGTCATCCGCACCGGCACCAGCGGCCCCTCCCCCGCCGCCACCGCCAACGCCATCTGCGCCAGCGCCAGCAGCACGCCCGCCGCCAGGCCAAACAACACCCCGTTCGTCAGCGACCAGGGGGTGGGGGTCCTCCGTGCCATGGGTGTGCCTCCTCGGGGGTAGGCGGGCGCCGGGAGCGGGCCCGTCCCCTCAAGGCTGCGCACCCCACGCGGAAGGGGGCAGCCACCTCGCCCCCCAGGCCCGCCCCAGCCCCACCCGGACGGACGGCCAGGGGCCCTTCACCCCTCTTCCGGGCCTGCCATACGGCCAGTCATTTCTTCCCCTACGGTTTCGGGACGGCCCGTAACTTCTTCAGACGTCACGTCCGACCCCCTGTGAAAGTGCCCGGAATTCCCGGGAGCGACGGGCGGGCACGCGGTTCGCAAGAGCTCGGGAGCGAGGAGCGTCGAGGTACCGAACCCGTGTCCCAGTCTTCCGCGAGAAACCGCCTGGTCCTGCCCTACCGCGTCCACTACGCGCCGCCCGCGTGGCGGGAGGTGGGACGGATGTCCTCGGAGGCCTTCGAGGCCCTGCAGCAGGCGCTGGCGCGGTTGGCGGAGCGGTCGAAGTCGCAGGACTCGGTGGCGGGACCGGCGCGGCACCGCGTGGAGGGCCACGACCTGGAGCTGCTCTACGAGAAGGACCCGCGCGCCAGCACGCTCACGCTGCTCGCGGTGACGCGGCTGGGCTGACACACCCGGGCCGCCCCGCGCCTCACGCGCTCCGGCCGGACAGCCGGCTGACGGTGGCCAGCAGCTCGTCCGGGACGATGGGCTTCTTCAAGAGGCCGCCCGTGTCCGGCAGCGCCTCCGCCCCCACGCCCGACAGCAGCAGCACCGGCACGGCCTTCAGCCGGGGCCAGTCCGCGCGCAGGTGGCGCAGGAACTCCGGGCCGTCCATCACCGGCATCATCAGGTCCAGCAGGATGAGGCTCGGCGGGGGCAGGTGGCGCAGCTCGTCCAGGGCCTCGCGGCCATTGGCGGCGACGGCCACCTCGTAGCCGTCGGCCTCCAGGATTTCGGCGATGGCGGCGCGAGCGTCCTCGTCGTCCTCCACCACCAGCACGGGCTTGTGCGGCACGGGCTCAACCATGTCCCGCAGCATAGAGACCCCCTCCCCCACACGGGCACGCCTTCCCGGAATACCCCGACAACTGGTGGACAGATGACCGCCTTGGAGGGTGACCCTCTTGGGGCCGGGTCGGCCACTCTGGGAGGTTCGGGAGTCATGCTGATGCTGCCCGTCTACCTGGAGCTGGGCGCGGTGGGGCTGGGGGTCGTCACCTCCGTGGGCGGCGGCGTCATCCGGGACGTGCTCCTGGGCGAGCGCACCGCGCTGGTCGCCCCCGGCGAGCTGTTCGCCTCCGTCGCGCTGCCGTGCGGCCTGCTCTACGTCGCGCTCGCGGTGGGCCTGGAGGTGCCCGCGCCCCTGGCCGAGGCCGCCGCCATCGCCGGGGCCAGCCTGCTGCGCCTCACCGCCATGTGGCACCGGTGGCGGCTGCCGCCCCGGTTCGACCTGCTCCAACTGCTGGACCGGCTCCAGGCGCGCCGCCAGCGGGGCCCGCCCTGAGCCAGGAACCGCCTCCGCGGGAGTATCTTTTGGACAGAAACGAACTCTCCGGTCCAGAATTCCCGGACAGGGTCTGCTTCCTTCGCTAGGACTCCGCGTCACCGCGGAGGGGAAGCGGGCTCGCAAACGTGTGCTCCCTCACGGGTCTGTCCCACCAGGGGGGCCCGGGGGGTTAGCGGGGCCTGGAGCCCCTTCCTACCTTGGGCCGACCATGTCGCTGAGGAGCCAGGAACAGGGGAGCGCCCGAGTCCTCCAGCAGGCCGTGCCGTGGAAGGCCCGGGCCTGGCGGGAGCTGGAGGCGGGGCGGGAGCGCATCCAGTCGATGCTCGCGCCGCTGCCGGAGGCGGAGCTGATGCGGCAGCACTCGCCGCTCATGTCCCCGCTGGTCTGGGACGTGGCCCACGTGGCGAACTACGAGGAGCAGTGGCTCTTGCGCGCGCTGGGGGCCCCGGCCTTCACGGACCCCGCGTTCGACGCCATCTACGACGCCTTCCGCCACCCGCGGAACACGCGCTCCGCGCTGCCCCTGCTGGAGCCGGAGGCCGCCTGGGCCTACGCCACCCGCGTGCGCGCGGCGGTGGAGGCGCACCTGGAGGCGCTGCCCGAGGACAGCGCGGATCCGCTGCTCCACGGCGGCTTCGTCTTCGGCATGGTGGCGCAGCACGCGCAGCAGCACGCGGAGACGCTGGCCGCCACGCTGCAACTGATGACCCACGTGGAGTACCACCCGGTGGAGGCCCCGCGGCCTCGCCCCGGCGCGGTGCCGCAGCACGAGGTCTTCATCCCCGGCGGCCCGGTGCGCCTGGGCAGCGACGACCCGTGGGCCTACGACAACGAGCGCCCCCGGCACGTCGTGGACGTGGCGCCCTTCCTGCTGGACGCGCACCCCGTCACCACGGGGGACTTCCTCGTGTTCGTGGAGTCCGGCGGCTACGAGGATCCACGGTGGTGGGATCCGAAAGGCTACGCGTGGATCCAGGCGGAGAACCTCCGCCATCCGCTCTTCTGGATTCCCCAGGGCCAGCACGTCTGGCTGCGCCGCCGCTTCGGCACGGTGGAGCCCCTGCCGAAGGACGAACCCGTGCAGCACGTGTCCTGGTACGAGGCGGACGCGTACGCGCGGTGGGCCGGCAAGCGCCTGCCCACGGAGGCCGAGTGGGAGAAGGCCGCGCAGGGCAGCGACGGCGTCCCGCGCGCGCACCCCTGGGGAGACGCTGTTCCCACGGACGCGCACGCCAACCTGGGCGGGACGCGCTGGGGGCCGTCACCCGTGGGCAGCCACCCTTCGGGCCGGAGCGCGGACGGCGTCTGGGGCCTCCTGGGCGACGTCTGGGAGTGGACCGCCAGCGACTTCCAGCCGTACGCGGGCTTCCGGGCCTTTCCGTACCGCGAGTACTCGGAGGTCTTCTTCGGAGACACGTCCAAGGTGCTGCGCGGCGGCGCCTGGGCGAGCGCGCCCGTGGCGGTGCGCAACAGCTTCCGCAACTGGGACTTCCCCATCCGCCGGCAGATCTTCGCCGGCTTCCGCTGTGCACGCGATGTGAGGTGAGGGTGACATGAGGATGAGGTCGGAGCAGGGCGAGGCACGCATCGCGGACGGCTACGCGTCGCCGGGTGTGAAGGTGGACGTGCACGTGCAACCCGGGGACGCGCGCCGGGCGCTGCGCGCGGAGGTGCTGGAGGGGCTCTGCCACGCGCCCCACAAGGAGCTGAGCCCCAAGTGGCTCTACGACGAGCGCGGCAGCCAGCTCTTCGACGACATCACCCGCCTGCCGGAGTACTACCCCACGCGCCGCGAGCGGGAGATCCTGCGCGCCCACGCGGACGACGTGGCCCGGCTGAGCGGCGCGGACACGCTGGTGGAGCTGGGCAGCGGCACCAGCGAGAAGACGCGCCTGCTGCTGGACGCGATGGACGCGGCCGGACAGCTCAAGCGCTTCGTGCCCTTCGACGTGAGCGAGGCCTTCCTGCGCAAGGCCGCGGAGGGGCTGGCGCGCGAGTACCCGCGCATCGCCGTGCACGCGGTGGTGGGCGACTTCGAGCAGCACCTGGGCCGCATCCCGGGCGGCGGCCGGCGGCTCGTCGCCTTCCTGGGCGGCACCATCGGCAACCTGAAGCCCGCGCAGCGCGCGCTGTTCCTGCGCGAGCTGGCGTCCGGGCTCAAGCCGGGGGACGGGCTGCTGCTGGGCACGGACCTCCTCAAGGACCGCGAGCGCCTCTTCGCCGCCTACAACGACAGCGCGGGCGTGACGGCGGACTTCAACCGCAACGTGCTGCGCGTGCTCAACCGCGAGCTGAACGCGGACTTCGACCCGGAGGCCTTCGAGCACCTGGCCCCGTTCGACGAGGCGAACAAGTGGATCGAGATGCGGCTCATCTCCCGCAAGGCCCAGACCGTGTGGCTGAAGGACCTGGAGCGGCGCGTGGACTTCGCGGCGGGCGAATGTCTGCGCACGGAGGTGAGCTGCAAGTTCTGTCGTGAGCAGGTGCAGGCGGAGCTGGGCGACGCGGGCCTCGACCTGGCCGCGTGGTGGACGGACGCGGACGGAGACTTCGCGCTGTCGCTGGCGATGAAGCGGTAGGACTCAGGGCCGCCCGGCGCTGCGCTTCAGCGGCGCCGGGGCAGGGCCCGAATCCAGAAGGCGGGTGCCGCGGACGGGCCTAGCGGCGGCGCGGAGGAGCGCGGCGCGCGGGCACCGGCACCGGAGCCGGCTGCTGCTGCGGGCGGGTCCACGCGGCCCAGAGCGCGGCGGCCGCGGTAATCACCAGTCCACCCGCCGCCGCCAACTGCTCACCCAGGGGCCCGATCTCCACGGCGGCCAGGGGGAGGGGAAGCATCTCGGTGAGCGTCATGCGCGGACTCCTTACGAGGGGCACAGCGTGAAGACCCGGGACGGGCGGGCGCTCGACACAGGTCGGGAGGCTAAGGTTAGGAAGTCGGAAGGCTTTCGGGAAGTCCCGGGGACTCCGGCTGACAGCACGTGGACGGAATTGCACCCCGGGCCGGTCCCGAAGTCCATCCCCTGCCAGTCTCAGTCACCGGAAACCTCACGCTCCTCACGTAATGAGGACACCCGGGCCGCGCAGGACGTTCCCGGGGCCCCCTTCGTGGCCGCTTATCGGGCGTCCGGGTGGCGCTTCTTCCACTCCACCTTCATGCAGTGGTCCTGCACCACGCGGATGCCCGCGCGCGCCAGCCGCTCGGCCGCGGCGTCGTTGCGGATGCCCAACTGGAACCAGACCGCGCCCGGCTTCTTCGCCAGCATCGCGTCCACGTGCGCGTCGATGTCGTCCGGCTTGAGGAACACCTGCACCACGTCCACCTCCCCGGGCACGTCCTTCACCGACGCGGAGACGGGCTCGCCCAGGATGCTCCCCTGCTCGCCGTGCGTGGGCACGGGCAGCACGGTGAAGCCGTGGTCCTGGAGGAACTTCGGGATGGCGTGCGCGGGCCTGTCCGCCTGCGCTTCCGGGCGGATGCCCAGCACGGCGATGCGCTTCGTGCGCGCGAGCAGCTCGCCAATGCCTTCCGCGTCTTCGATGAGGTTCTTGCGCCAGTCGTCCATGGGGCCTCCGCGCTCCTTCATAAGGAGGCCGCGGCCCTCACGCAGGGACTGTCAGCGGGGCGCGGCCTGCACCTGGATGGTACGGCAGGCCTCGGTGGCCAGGCGGACTTCCTCCGGGGTGGCGCCGGGGAGGCTGGCGCAGAGGAACAGGTCCTCGCCCACGCGCCGGGCGCCGAAGAACGCCGGCGCCTCCGGGCCCACGCCGCCGTCCGCCAGGGAGGGGGCCATGGTCACGCGCAGGAGGGCGAAGGACGGGGTGTCCTCCTCCTGGTCCAGCGACAGCGTGAACTGCTTCATCTGCTGACGGACGGTGTCCGCCAGCGTCTCCGAGGAGGGCATCTGCTCGCCCTGCCCCGGCTTCAAATCCACTCGCAGCGCCGGGCGGCCGGGAGGGCCCGCCTGGAAGCTGCCGTCGGTGGCCACCTGCGCGGACCAGCCCGGCGGCAGCGGCACCTTCACGCCCGAGCGCAGCCCCGCGTCTTCCGTCGCGAGGTCCTCGGCCGGCGTCTTCTTCTGGCAGCCCTCGCAGCCGCCGAACAGGACGCCGAGCGAGACGAGCCCGAGGCCCAGGAGCCCCGGGGTCTTCCGCGCGTGGGACGCGAGGACGCGCACCGCTACTTCTTCTCTCCGGGCGGGGGCGGGTTTCCGCCTCCCTTGCCCAGGTTCTCCATCTTGAGGGAGCCCTCGAAGATGACGCCGCGGTCCATGGAGAGCGACGGCGTCTCCAGGTTGCCCTTCACGCGGCCCGGCTGCTTCAGCTCGATGAGCTGCGTGGCGCGCACGTTGCCTTCCACGGTGCCGTTGATGATGACGGTGCCGGCCTGGATCTCCGCCTGCACGCGGGCGCCGTCGCCAATGACGAGCACGTCCTTGGTGACGATCTGCCCGTTGAACTTGCCGTCGATTCGAACCTGACCTTCGAAGGTGAGCTTCCCCTCGAACTCGCTTCCCTTGCCCAGAAGCGTGTGAACCTCACCCGGACGCGTCGACACGAAATCCTCCTCCCGTTTGAACAGGGGCTTGCTGGGTGCTTCGTCTTTCTTCCCGCCAAGGAGCGCCACGCCCTACTCCTTCCTCAGAAGCTTCAACAGCCTGTCGAGGTCATCGTAGGAGAAGAAGTCGACTTCCAGGGTGCCTTTTCCCGGGCTTTTCTCCGACAGACGGACCTTTGTTCCCAACCGACGCTGCAGCTCCTCGGTGAGCGCCTTCACCTGCGGGCTCACCTTGGGCGCCGGCTTTCCTGCGTCCTTGCCGCCCTTCGCGGACCGGCCCTCCTGCACCAGCCGCTCCGTGTCGCGCACGGACAGCTTCTTCTCCGTCACCTGCTTCGCCAGGTTCTGGAGCTCCGGCAGGCGGGGCACGCCGAGCAGCGCGCGCGCGTGGCCCATGGACAGCGACCCGTCCGCCACCATGGCCTTCACGTCCGGGGGCAGGGCCAGGAGGCGCAGCGCGTTCGCGACGGTGGAGCGCTCCTTGCCCACCTTCTGGGCCACCTGCTCCTGCGTGAGCTTGAACTCCTCCACCAGGCGCCGGTAGCCGTCCGCCTCTTCAATGGGGTTGAGGTCCGCGCGCTGGAGGTTCTCCACCAGGGCGAGCTCGAAGGACTCGGCCTCCGTGACCTCGCGCACGATGGCGGGGATCTCCTTCAGGCCCGCGGCCTGGGAGGCGCGCCAGCGGCGCTCGCCCGCGATGATGAGGTAGCCGTCGCCGCCCTTGTTCGGGTTCTTGCGGACGAGGATGGGCTGGAGCAGGCCCTGCGCCTTGATGGACTCGGTGAGCTCGTGGAGCTTGGTCTCGTCGAAGTGGCGGCGGGGCTGGAGCGGGTCGCGGTGGATGGACTCGATGGCCAGCTTGAGCACGCCGGGCTTCGGCGGCGGCGCGGCGGGGGCCGGCGCGGCGGGGGCGGCCTGGGGGATGAGGGCGGACAGGCCCCGGCCCAGGGCGCGCTTCTGGGTGTCTGCGTTCTTCTGCACGGTGGTTGGGAACTCCCCGCGCCGGAGTGGGACCGGCGCGCATGGGCCTTGAGTGCTTCACGGCGAACCGGGCACCCGGTCCCACCATTCACATCTCTCTATTAAGGAGGCGACCGGTCAGGCGACCCGGCGCTTGGACGGCTTGGGGGAGTCCCGGCGCATCAGCTCGCGGCCCAGGGCCAGGTAGCTCTCGCAGCCCTTGGACTTGATGTCGTAGAGGATGATGGGCTTGCCGAAGGACGGGCACTCGGACAGGCGCACGTTGCGCGGCACGACGGCCTGGAAGACCTGGTCCTTGAAGTAGCCGCGCACCTCGTCCACGACCTGGTGGGCGATGTTGGCGCGCGCGTCGAACATGGTCAGGAGGATGCCCTCCATCTTCAGCGAGGGGTTGAGCCCCTGCTTGACCAGGTCGATGGTGTGCGTGAGCTGGGAGAGGCCCTCCAGCGCGTAGTACTCGCACTGGAGCGGGATGAGGACGGAGTCCGCGGTCACCAGCGCGTTGAGCGTGAGCAGGCCGAGCGAGGGCGGGCAGTCGATGATGATGTAGTCGTACTTGTCCTTGAGCGGCAGCAGGGCTTCGCGCAGGCGGAACTCGCGGCGCTCCTGGTTGACGAGCTCGACCTCCGCGCCGGTGAGGTCGGGCGTGGCGGGGATGACCTGGAGGAAGCGCAGCTCGGTGGGGTGGACCAGCTCCGAAGCGGGGCGGCCTCCGAGGAGCGCGTCGTAGACGGTGCCGGTGAGGTTCTCGCGCTTGAGGCCCAGGCCGCTGCCGGCGTTGCCCTGGGGGTCCATGTCCACCAGCAGGGTGCGGCGCTCCGCGGAGGCGAGGCTCGCGGCGAGGTTGATGGCGGTGGTGGTCTTACCCACGCCGCCCTTCTGGTTGGAGATGCAGATGATACGACCCACGTGGCCCATCCTCTCTCGCCCCGGCTGACGCCAGAGCCCGCCCGCGGTTCGCGCGGACGTGCGCGCGAATCGGAGCCTGATCAGGCAGCTAGCACGGGGTTCGAGGACGGATCAATTTCCCATCCAAGGTGGGACGGGAGCCGTGCCCGGCCCCTCGCTCGGGGGCCCGTGGGTGGCTGGGGAGCGGTGGGAATTCGCGCGGAGGAGGGGGGCTGCGAGTGCCTGCCCGGCTGCTTTCCGGGGGTGATTCCGTGCGGGGCGGAAGGGTGTTGGGTTTTTCAGGGGGTCGCGCGCGGCGGGTTCGTGGTGGAGGCCTCAAGCGGTTCGCGGGTCCGGCGTTTCACGTGGAACCGGCCGGGCTTCGTGGGTCCGCGCGGCGGACGGATTTCGCGCGAGCCGATGCGGCGATGCGAACGGACCGGGCGCTTCCCGCGAACCGCGTTCAACGCGGGGCGGGTTCCAGCGACCCGCGTTTCGCGGCTGAGTGCCGTGGCGCGAACGACCAGGGCTTTTCACACGAGCATTGGTCAACGCAGGCCCGGCGACCGGCGTCTCGCGATGTGGAAGGACAGGCCGCCACTTGTCGCGCACCACGCACCAGGCCAGCGGGGCATCGGGGGAGTCGCGACTGCGCGCGACTGCGCAGGGACGGACCGGCCACGCTTCCCCTCGTTCAACGGAGACCGTGCACCGAAGGTGAGCCGGTCCCATGGGCGACCACCCGTGGATGCGAGCACCGCGACATGGCGGGGCGGTCCGGGCGTGCTTCCCACGCCCCTCGCTCAACGCGGACGGCGCGCCGAACGAGCGCCGCTCCCATGGGTGCCTCCACGGATGCGAGCACCGCGACATGCCAGGACGGGCCGGGCGCACTTCCCGCTCCAGCATTCAGCGTGGGCGGTGCGCCGAAGCCGCGCCCATCACGGATGAGAGCACCGCGACATGAAGGACGGTCCGAGCACGCTTCCCACGCCACCATTCAACGTGGGCGGTGCGCCGAAGCAGAGCCCGTCACATGAGCGGTCGCCCACGGATACGAGCACCGCGACGTGGAAGGACGGTCCGCCACTTCTTGCGAACCACGCCCGACGCGAGCAGTCCGCCGAAGGTCCGCCGCGCACATGCACGACCGACCCCGGATGCGAGCACCGCCACGCGGAGGCACGGTCCGACCTTTCGTAGCCGCGTCAGTTGGAGGTCGTCATCCAGGCCAGCCGCTCCACGTGGAACACGCCTGACCGCGAGCGCCGCCGCATGGAAGAACAGTCCGGCGCTTTTCACGGGCCACGCCGCCAACAGGCCGCGCTCCCCGGCCGCGCGTTTCACGTGGAACACGCGCGAGCGCACGAACTCCACCCCGCGGAAGAACGGCCCGACCTGTTCCAGAAACGCGCCGGCCCAAGGCCACACGCCCGCGCCTCACGTGCCACGTGGAACACGCGCGAGCGCACGAACCTCACCCTGCGGAAGACCGGTCCGACCTGTTCCAGGAACCGCACCGCCCCAAGGCCACAAGTCCGCGCCTCACGTTCCACGTGGAACACGCATCAGCGCGAACCGCACCGTGCGGAAGAACAGCTCGACTCGTACCGAGCACCGCGCCAACTCCACGACGCTCTTCCGTGCCGCGCGTTCCACGTGGAACGCGCATCAGCGCGAACCGCGCCATGAGGAAGAACGGCGCGACGACTTTCGGGGACGGCACCAACCCAAGGCCTCGCGCGCACGTGCCGATAGGTTCCACGTGGAACGCGCGTCAGCGCGAACCGCGCCATGAGGAAGAACGGCGCGACGACTTTCGCGGACGGCGCCAAGCAAAAGCCCAGCGCGCACGTGCCGACAGGTTCCACGTGGAACACGCATCCGTGCGAACCGCGCCATGAGGAAGAACGGCGCGACGACTTTCGCGAACGGCGCCAATCCAAGGCCCCGCGCGCACGTGCCGACAGGTTCCACGTGGAACACGCTCAGGTGGTGACGAGCACGCGGTGCGGAGCGCGGCGTCTCGCGCGGATCCCTTCAGCCCAACCCGCGAAGCCGCTGCTTCAGATGCCCACCACATCGCTTGGAACAGGCAGCGCGAAAGAGGTCCCGACATCTGGCGTGAACCACCGAAGCGCCAGGCCCTGACCAGCCACCACGGGACGTTCCACGTGGAACACGCCTCCGCAGCCGCGTGCACCTGAGTGACGGGAGGCCCGACAACCATCACGGCCAGGAACGCCTCTTCCAAGCAGCAGGCCCGTGCACCCGTTCCACGTGGAACACGCCCACGCCATCTCGTGCACGCGTGGCGAGCATCCGCTCATCTGATGGCGTGAACCGCTTCCGCTACCTCGTTGGATCCACGCGGGACGTTCCACGTGGAACACGCTCCAGCCATCCCGACCCACGCGCATCGAAAGCGTCTTCAGCGCTTTCTCCGAACCACGGTCGCGGAGGCACGGTGCCCACCATCACGTTCCACGTGGAACACGCTCAAGCCTCCACAGGCACCCGCAGATGAAGACAGGTCCCGCGCCGCTCATGAACCACGGCACCACGCGGTGACGGATCCACACGGGACGTTCCACGTGGAACACGTCACGGCGTCCGCGAAGTGGAAGCGCCCTGCCCCCATCCGGCACACGTGGTTCGAACCGAGGTCGGGGAAGCAGCAGCCAGCCAGGGGCTCCCTTTCATCCCCTTCACTTCGCACCCGCCATCCCTGAGCCACGGCATGGATGCCTGCCCGGATCCGATGCCCAGCCGCCCACGAACCGCATGGATGCGTGCCTGATGCGGAGCCGTTCACGCGGTCCCTTCTTCAGCGCCCAACAGCACATCCCACGCGCTGCCCTTCACGCTGACGGCCGCAGTCCAATCAACCAGGGGAGCCCCTTCTTGGAGCGTGTTCCACGTGGAACACGCGAAGCCGCATGAGCGCCAGCTCCCCTCCCCTGCGCTCCATCAAGCGCTCCAGGTCAGGCACGGCTCAGCGCCCCGGCGAACCACCGTGTGCCGCTTTAACGCTTGTTCGTCAGCGTCTCCACACGCCGACCGGAAGCCAGCCGTGTTCCACGTGGAACACCGGCCGGGCACCCAGCGTGTGCCTCCGTCGCTTCGTCCCTTTCAGCGATGCCCATCACGCACCGGCTCCGGTGGGCGACAGCTCATGCTTCGCGGGCTCGTGCATGCGGAGGCTGGATCCGAAGTCATCGCTCAACACGGCCCCACCCGCCTGCTCATGCGCGGACAACAGCGGAGGTCCCGTGCGGCGTGAACGGCCTTCACGCGGCATCTCGTGGTCCTCAGCCTGGACTCAACCGCATCCACACTCAGGTCCATCGTCGGCCCATCAGGCAGCGCGTGTTCCACGTGGAACATGGGCCTCACGTGTCGCTGCGTGCCACTTCGAAGCTCTCGCCATGGACGTTCCACGTGGAACATGGAGCCGCTCAACGTGGGGGCATCGCATCCGGTCCGCAGGCGCCTTCACGCGAGACCTCAGCCATGCGGTTCCCGAGCTCCGCTTCGTCACCTGGCCGAACTCAAGGACGTGTTCCACGTGGAACGCGGAGCATCAGGCCTCCGAACGCACCCGGAAGGCATCGCCATGGACGTTCCACGTGGAACAAGAAGCCGCCCAACGTGGGTGCATCGCATCCGGTCCGCATGCGCTTTCACGCGAGGCCTCGGACGTGCGCGTTGTTCGCGTGGAGGTTCGAGGCTCGGGGCGATGCGGCGATTCACGGCGAAGGTCCGGGACTTCGCTCCATCACACGGCTGGGCTCACGGGCGTGTTCCACGTGGAACACGCGCCGCCGCGCTTCACCGCTCAACGCGACCAGGTGGCTTGCTGAAGCACGACCCGGTAGCCGTCCGGATCCTCGAAGGTCCTTCCGTTCGCGTCCCAGTACGGGTTGCGTGACGGCACCGGCGCGAAGCCCGCGGCCTCCATGTGGTGGACCCTCGCCGCCCACGCTTCCGGGTCCGGCACGTAGAACACCAGGAGGTGGTCCTGGGACGGCGCTCTCGGGGCCTCGTGTCCGCGCTCCACCGTGAACTCCAGGTGATACGGCGCACCCGCGTGCCCGAGCATCACGCCGTCGAACCCCGCGTGGTCCTCGAACCCTCCGAGCACCTCGAAGCCCAGCCCGTCCCGGTAGAAGCGCACCACCGCCTTCAGGTCCCGTGTCGGCCTCGCGACCCTCAGCTTCACCGTGTCCATGGTCCGTTCCCTCCTTCCCGGATCCGCATCCAGGGGGTTCCAGACATAGGATGAATTGACGCTCTTTTCGCGCGGACCAAGGGCCTGCACCTTGTGCCCATGACCCCGAAACAGCAGCCCCTGAACTCCGGCTTCGGCGCGACCACCACCGCACGCGAGGCCCTGGGCCACACCCGACTGGATGGCACCGTCGCCATCGTGACCGGCGGCTACGCAGGCATCGGACTGGAGACCACCCGCGCGCTCCATGACGCCGGAGCCACCGTCATCGTCCCCGCTCGGACTCCCGACAAGGCCCGCGCGGCGCTCGCGGGATGGGAGCGCGTGGAGCTGGAGCAACTGGACCTCATCGATCCGGCGTCCATTGATGCGTTCGCATCCCGCTTCGTCGCGTCCGGCCGGCCGCTGCACCTGCTCATCAACAACGCGGGCGTCATGGCCTCACCGCTCACCCGCGACGCGCGCGGGTTCGAATCGCAGTTCGCCACCAACCACCTGGGCCACTTCCAGCTCACCGCCCGGCTCTGGCCCGCGCTGAAGCAGGCGAACGGCGCGCGCGTGGTGTGCCTGTCATCGCGCGGCCACTTCTTCGCCGACGTGGACTTCGAGGACCCCTTCTTCCAGAGGCGCCCCTACGACAAGTGGGTCGCCTACGGGCAGTCGAAGACCGCGAACATCCTCTTCGCCGTCGGACTGGATGCGCGCGGCGAGGCCCACGGGGTGCGCGCGTTCGCCGTCCACCCCGGAGGCATCCTCACGGAGCTGGTCCGGTCCATGTCCGAGGAGGAGGTCCGCGCCTCCATCGAGAACTCCAACAAGGTCGAGCCACTGAAGACGCCCGAGCAGGGCGCCGCGACCACGGTCTGGTGCGCGACGAGTCCCCAGCTCGCGGGCAGGGGCGGCGTCTACTGCGAGAACGTGGACATCGCCGGGATGGCGCCGCCCGACGCCACCCTCCGGCGCGGCGTGAAGGATTGGGCCGTGGATCCGAAGCGGGCCGACCGGCTGTGGACCGCGAGCGAGGTGTGGACCGGCGTCCGCTTCAACCCGTGATGATCCGCTCGCGAATGCACGGGGCTACGTGCGCTCCTGACCAGGAGACACCTGCCGCGAGAACAGGGCCCGGGTGCGCTCCAGGTGGGGACCGGCACCCGGCGCATCGAAGGACACGCGCAGCTCCCGCCCATCGGGTTCCGAGTACGTGAGCGTGACGTTCTCGAACTCGATGGGCCCCAGCTCCGGGAGGATGAGCACCTTCACCAGGGAGGGGGTCTCCACCACGTCGTGCTCACGCCAGAGGCGCGCGAACTCGGGGCTCGCGGCCTGGAGCTTCTGCACCAGCGCATCGAACTCCGAGCGGTCCGCGGACCTCGCGGCGTCCATCCGGAATCCCGCCACGGCCCGGCGCACCGCTTCGTCCCAGGAGGGCATTCGCGCGCGCCGGTCCGATTCATGAACAGCGCCCACAAACCGTTGCGCTCCTCCGGCGAGGAGGCTGGAAGTCCCAGGTCCGGGTAGAGGACCGTCGCGGCCGCGTTCCACGCGACGATGTCCCACCGCCGGGTCGAGACGAGCACCGGAAACGGATGCGCGTCGAGCAGCCGTTGAAGCGCGTCGCTGACCGACTCCGGTGAGCGCACGGGCATGGGCGCGGGCCGGCCGTGTGCCAGCGCGAAGAGGTGCAGGCGTTCCGTCGGCGTCAGGCGGAGCGCGACCACCAGGCGCTCCAGCAGCGGTTCGGAGACGTGGATGTCCCTCCCCTGCTCCAGCCACGTGTACCAACTGACGCCCACGTCCGCGAGCCGCGCCAGTTCCTCGCGGCGAAGGCCCGGCGTGCGCCGCCGCGAACCGGAAGGAAGTCCCACGTCCTCCGGACGCAAACGCTCACGGCGGCTGCGAAGGAAGTTCGCGAGCTCGACGCGCCCGGAGCCGCGAGAGGTGTCCGTCACGCGGCGGCACGTCAGGCGAACCGTCCCCGCGCGGCATCGGAGCCGCGAGTTCCACGCATCGCCCGCGAACGCTCGCGCACATGCCAGAAGTTCCGGCGAACGGTCCGGATCCCCTCCCCTTCCAATGGAGCGCGCCAAACCTGTCCGACTGTCGGACAAGTTCGCCCGCCTCGGGCTCGTGAGGTGCCCCTCTCCTGCGCGAACCTCCAAACTGGTCCGACTGTCGGACAGGTTCGTGCGGCTCGGACCGAGGTGCCCTCCCCTCCCGAGGATGCTCTCCAAACTGGTCCGACTGTCGGACAGGTTCGTGCGGCTCGGACCGAGGTGCCCTCCCCTTCCAAGGATGATCTCCAAACCTGTCCGACTGTCGGACAGGTTCGTCCGCCTCGGCCTCGTGAGGTGCCTCTCTCCGGCGCGACCCTGCAAACTTGTCCGACTGTCGGACAGGTTCGTCCGCCTCGGCCTCGTGAGGTGCCTCTCTCCGGCGCGAACCTCCAAACTGGTCCGACTGTCGGACAGGTTCGTGCGGTGCGCTCCGGACGGGAGGCATCGCTGCTTCTCCGCGCGGACAGGCTCCAGTTCGGGAGACGTGAAGGACGTGGCGTTCCTTCGCGGGCCATCCCACTCCGCGCTTCCTCGTGCGATGGATCCGCGCACCCATGAAACGGCTGCGGATCCGCTCACGTCGTGACTCGGATCCGCGTCACGGCTCCAGGTTCTCCACCACACGCTGAAGCAGGCTCACCGGTTGCGCCTTCGAGCTGAAACCCGCCGTCACGTCCTGTTCCACGGACATCAGCGCCGCCCCTCTTGTCATCGCTGCCGCGCCGTTCGCGTGAGCGGGGTCAGGCTTCCGCGCGCATCCGCTAGGTTCGGCTCACGCTGGACCACGCCGTCGCGCTCCATGCGCGATAGCGGCTGCGCCATCATCGGCTGCTTCACTCGCGCCCAAGTCGCTGCGACTTCGCGCGCCCCTCCTCCAACGCGTGCAACACCGGTAGCGGTCCCATCCCGAGCCCGCGGGAGCAGACGCGCGTCGGGGTCGCGCCGGAACAGGCGGTCGACCAGGGTCCCTTTCATTTGCATAGGATGCTATCTCAATTTACATAGTAGGCTATGCACATCACGAAGACAGTGGGCATCATCGGGAGTGGTCCGGGGGGACTGACGTTGGCCCGGATCCTGGCGACACGGGGCATCGCGGCCACGGTGTTCGAGTTGGATGAGCACCCGCTCGCCCGTCCTCAAGGAGGTTCGCTGGACCTGCACGGCGACTCCGGGCTGCGCGCACTTCGCGAGGCCGGACTAACAGCGGAGTTCAAGGCCGTCGCCCGGTACGACGACCAGGGTGACGCCCTCTATGACGCCCAGGGGACGCTCCACTTCCAGCACAACGAGGCGAGCGACGGCGACCGGCCGGAGATCGACCGTACGCAACTGCGCTCCCTGCTGCTGGACAGCCTCCCCTCGGAGTGGATCCGCTGGGGAAGCAAGGTGTCCGCCGTGGAGCCGCTGCCCGACGGGCGCTACCGCGTCGTGGGTCCGGCGGGCTCACTGGGAACGTTCGACCTGGTGGTGGGCGCGGATGGCGCGTGGTCCCGCGTCCGTCCGCTCGTGTCCCCGGCGACGCCCACCTTCACGGGCGTGCTCTTCATCGAGCTGCAAATCGACGACGTGGACTCGCGGCACCCGGCGGTCGCGAAGCTCCTCCCTCGCGGGAAGATCTCCGTCGTCGGAGGCAACCAGGGCCTCATCGCCCAGCGCAGCAGCCACGGCCACGTGCGCGCCTACTTCATGTTCCGGATCTCCGAGGCACAGCTCCAGCAGGGGCTCGTGGACACGTCCTCCCCTGCCCGGGCGCGCGAACAGCTCAAGGCGCTGCTCCCAGGCTGGGCGCCGTCCCTGCTCGCGTTCATCGACGCGTGCAACGACACCCTCGTCGCGCGCCCCATCGTCGCGCTGCCCGTGGGCCATCGGTGGGCGCACCGGCCGGGCGTGACGCTGCTCGGGGACGCGGCCCACGTCATGCCGCCCTTCTCCGGCGAGGGCGTGAACATGGCGATGCTCGATGGGCTGGAGCTGGGGCTCGCGCTCGCGGCGGACGCCGACTGGAGCCGCGCCGTGAAGGGCTACGAGGCGGCCATGTTCGAGCGCGCCGCCTCCGCCGCCTCGGGCGCCATGGAGGGGCTCGACTTCGTCTCCGAGCACGCGCTCGACCACGTGCTGGAGCACTTCCGGGAGATTCAACGGCAGGTGGCCGCCGCGGGCTCGCACTGAAGCTGAAGCCCGCGCGCCCTCCCCTCCCCTACTGCTTCGCGAACACCGCGACCTGTCGCTCGGCGCCGGAGAACGGGAGCCGGTACGAGCGGGCGGACACCACGCGCAGGCCGCGCTCGGCCGCGCGCGCCTGGAGCTCCGCGTCCGTCTGCTGCTTGCCCAGCATCGCCACCACGCGCCCGCCCTCCTCCACGTACGCGGGCGCCAGGTTCAGCCAGTCCGGCAGGTCCATGAACGCTCGCGCGATGAGCACCTGCGCGCGCGGAATCCCCTCCGCCTCCGGCTTCCCTTCCGCCCGGGCGTGCAGCCCGCGCACGCCCACGAGCCCCAGGCTGGCGGCGGCGGCCTTGATGAAGGCGATCTTCTTGCCCACCGTGTCCACCAGCGTCACGCCCAGCTCCGGCAGCTCCAGCTTGAGCGGCAGCCCGGGGAAGCCCGCGCCCGCGCCCAGGTCCAGCAGCGACGTCGCGCCCCTCACCTCCGGCAGCACCGCCAGCGAGTCCAGGAAGTGCTTCTCCAGCACCTCCTCCGGCGCGGTGATGGCCGTGAGGTTCACCTTCGCGTTCCACTTCAGGAGCTCCGCCATCAGCCGCTGGAGTTTGGGGCCCACCTCCGGCCCCACGGTGATGCCCAACGCACTGCATCCGGATGCCAACTGATCTGCGAACCGCGCGTTATCCACAACACCTCCACCCCGAAGGGCCCTTCAAGTCCTTGGAATCATTCAGGGGAAATCCATCCCCAGAAATGTCCACACGTTATCCACAGCCCTGTTCCTGATCACTTGACGGCCCCTGCCCCCGCTTGAGCGCGACCAGGAGCAGGGACACCGCGGCGGGGGTCAGGCCCGGAATCCGACGCGCCTGTCCTACCGTTCCGGGCCGGTGCGTGGACAGCTTCTCCACCGCCTCCGTCCCCAGCCCGCGCACGTCCGCGAAGCGGAACGTGTCCGGGATGCGCCAGCGGTCGGACGCCTCCGCCTCGCGCGCCGCGGCCCGGGCGGCCTGGGCGATGTAGCCCTCGTACTTCACCTCCACCTCCACCTCCTCCACGACGTCGGGGGGGAGCGCCGGGAAGTCCTCGCGCCCGTCCGCCAGGTGCGCGTACGTCACCTCCGGGCGCTTGAGCCGCGGGGCCAGGCCGCCGCGCTTGAGCCGCGCCACCTCCTCCGTCACCGCGTGGGCCCGGGCCGCCGCGCGCTCCAGTGCCTCCTTCGGCAGCAGCCCCACGCGATGCCCGTGCCGCGCGAGCCGCAGGTCCGCGTTGCCTTCGCGCAAGCGGAGCCGGTGTTCGGAGCGGCTGGTGAACATGCGGAACGGCTCATCCACGCCCTTCGTCACCAGGTCATCCACGAGCACCGCGCCGTGCGCCTCGTCGCGGCCCACGATGAGCGGCGGTTCGCCCTTCACCTGGAGCGCCGCCTGGATGCCGGCCCACAGGCCCTGGAAGGCGGCCTCCTCGTAGCCGGAGGTGCCGTTGAGCTGGCCCGCGAAGAACAGGCCCGCGACGGCCTTCGTCTCCAGCGTGGGGTGCAGTTGCGTGGGCGGCGCGTAGTCGTACTCCACCGCGTAGCCGTAGCGGACCACCTCCACGCGGGACAGGCCGGGGATGGTGCGCAGGAACTCCGCCTGCACGTCCGCGGGCATGCTGGTGGACAGGCCCGCCGGGTACACGAGCGGCGACGTGGGCCCCTCCGGTTCGAGGAACACCTGGTGCCGCTCGCGCGCGGCGAAGCGCACCACCTTGTCCTCCAGCGACGGGCAGTACCGCGGCCCCCGCCCCACGATGTCCCCCTGGAACAGCGGCGAGCGGTGCAGGTTGTCGCGCAAGAGCCGGTGCGTCGCCTCCGTCGTCGCGGTGAGGCCGCACGTCACAGAAGGCTGACGTGGGAACGGCATCCCCTGCTCCATCCGCGTGCGCCAGGAGAACGGCCGCACACCCGAGTCACCCGGCTGTGGCGTGACGGCGTCCCAGTCGATGCTGTCGCGGGACAGGCGCGCGGGCGTGCCCGTCTTGAAGCGGCCCAGCGTGAAGCCGAGCGCGTGCAGCGACTCCGACAGGCCGCGCGCGGCTTCGTCTCCCAGGCGGCCGCCGACCTCCTTCTGCTCGCCCACGTGCATGAGCGCGCGCAGGAAGGTGCCGGTGGTGAGGAGCACCGCGCGGGCCACCACCTGCGTGCCGTCCCCCAGCACCACGCCCTTCACCCTCCCCCCTTCCGCGACGACGGCGGCGACTTCGCCCTCGCGCACGGTGAGGTTGGGCTGGGTGAAGAGCACGGCCTGCATGCCGGCGGCGTAGGCGTCGCGGTCGCAGAGGACGCGGGTGGCCTGCACGGCGGGGCCCTTGGAGGGATTGAGGATTTTGACGTGCGTGCCCGCGAGGTCCGCCGCGCGGCCCATCTGGCCCCCGAGCGCATCCAGCTCGCGCACCAGGTGGCCCTTGGCGGTGCCGCCCACGGCGGGGTTGCAGCTCATCACGGCGGCGCGCTCGCGCTTGAGCGTCACGCCCAGGGTGGACAGGCCCATGCGAGCACACGCGAGCGCCGCCTCGCAGCCCGCGTGGCCCAGCCCCACCACGACGATGTCGTATCGGAGTTCCATCGCGTCCCGGGGGGTATCACGCCCCGGCGCGTCCGTGGCAAGCCGGCCCTGGGGACACCGTCCCCCCGGCGGGTCGCTCACCGGCCCGGGCCGTGGCCCCAACACAGACAGGGCCCGGAGTTCGGGAGCACGCGAGGCGGGCAGTGGGAGGGGTAACAACGCCGCCCGCCTCGCGCGCACCAGTCATCGTGGATCCGCCGAGGGCGCGCCTGACACACCGGTGGCGTCTCTGGCCCTTCGACGGCGATGGCAACCATGGGACCTGCCCGCACGAGTCCCCCGGACCTCGTGCCTTCACATGGCGTCGCACACACGGGGGCCAGAAAGCTGCCCGTGCGGTGAGGGCGCATGGGGGGCTCTCGGACTCGAACCAGCGAGGCCGGCGGACCTCCCGTGTGCGCGACGGGGAAGGGTATAGCGGGGGGGTCTGACATTCCGGGCTCCGGGCCCCGCTCCAGAGGGGGCCCGGGAGCCGCGCGGCGTCAGCGGGTGGGGAGGGGGTTGGACCGGCTGGGGCAGTGCACGTTCTCCGGGCAGCGCCCGTCGGACCGGGGGATGCACGCGCCGCAGCACTCCATCTCATCCGGGCGGCACGCCGGCTGGCACGCGCCACACTGCACCACGCCGCCGCAGCCATCGTCCGCGGTGCCGCACTTCAACCCCAGCGTGGCGCACGTCGCGCGCTGGCAGACGCAGCGGCCATCCACGCAGGACTCGTTGGGTTTGCACCCGGGGGAGCAGGTGCTGATGGGACCGGTGGGCTCCTTCTTCGGCTCGGCGGGCACGGGCGGCGCCACGCAGCGGCCGTCCGTGCACGTGCCGGCCTGACAGTCGCCGCAGTCGATGAAGCCGCCGCACCCGTCCGGCGTCCGGCCACAGGCCACCATCGCCTGCGAGCACGTGGCCCGCGCGCAGCCATCCGGCGCCACGTTGTCCCGCGACGCGCGCACGGTGCCGCCGCCGCCCGGCGAGCACGCGCCCCACAGTCCCAACGCCAGACACAGTCCGGCCCACCGGCCCAGGCTCCGCACCGCTTCCATGTCATCCACTCCCCGGGCTCCCGGCTCGGGAGCCATGCACGGCCCCATCATGCGCACGCCCGGGACGGATGTCCGGAGGTTCGGGGCCATGCGACGGGCAGGGCAGGGGAGGGGAGGGCGCCTCAGCGCTGGAGGAAGGTGCGCACGTGCTGGACGGCCTCTTCCTCGGTCCTGGGCTTCTCCTCGCGGGGCGCGGGCACCTTCAGTCCGCGCTGCGCCGCGGGCCGCTGCTCGATGGCGGCCAGCCACCGCTGCACGCCCGGCAGCCCGTCCACGGACACGCCGGCCCAGTCGTGGATGCGCACCCACGCCCAGTTCGCGATGTCCGCGATGCTGTAGTCGCCGGCCAGGTACTCGTGGTCCTTCAGCCGGCTCTCCAGCACCGTGTACAGGCGGCGCGTCTCGTTCTGGTACCGGTCGATGGCGGGCTGGAGCTTCTCCGGGAAGTAGCGGAAGAAGACGTTGGCCTGCCCCTGCATGGGGCCCACGCCGGCCATCTGGAACATCAGCCACTGGATGACCTGGGAGCGGCCCTTCGCGTCCGTGGGCATCAGCTTGCCCGTCTTCTCCGCCAGGTAGAGCAGGATGGCGCCGGACTCGAAGACGGCGAAGTCGCCCTCCGCGCGGTCCACGATGGCGGGGATGCGGCCGTTGGGGTTGATGGCCAGGAACGCGGGCTGCTTCTGCACGCCCGTGGAGATGTCCAGCGCGTGCACGGTGTACGGCAGCCCCAGCTCCTCCAGCGCCACGGAGACCTTGTGTCCGTTCGGCGTGTTCCACGTGTACAGGTCGATCATGTCCGCCTCGCTTCGCGAGTCAAGAGGTGCGCTCCCTCTAATCCCCTTCAGGTAAGTCCATGAAGGGAGAGCCCTGCGTGGGCAAAGAAGCCACGCAGGGCCGCATGATGGCGGCCGAGGTGGCCAAATGCAGCGCGCACCTGGCGCAGTAGCTCCGCGGTCGACTCGGGCGTGGAGTTGAGCATGGAGCGCTTCACCTGACTGTTGCAGCCCTCCTCGGGATTGAGCTCTGGCGAGTAGGCGGGAAACGACTCCAGGACGAAGTCGCTGGCGTGAGATTCGACGAAGCGCTTCACCTCGTTTGAGCGATGGGCGCCCAGCCTGTCCCACACCACCACCAGCGGGTGGCCCACCTTCCGGCGGAAGTAACGCAGGGCCGCCACCACCTGGGCGCTATGCACGCTGCCCTCGAAATGCCGCGCATAGAGGCGGGCCTTTCTGTGCCCGTAGGGCGCCACCAGTGCCACCACGCTGGACACTTCACGTCTCATGGAGACGCGTCGCAGCTCAGGCGGCTGGCCTATGGGCGCCCAGGTAGTCCCTAGCCGGGCCCGAAACGTACTACCCGTCTCGTCCACGCAGGCAATGACTGCCCCTCGGCGCGCAGCCCCCTTTTAATGCGTGGCCAGTCCCGCTTCAGCCACGCCTCCACCAGCGCCTCGTCTCGCTCGCGAGCTTTGGGTTTGGGCCGTTGCACCGACAAGCCCAGCCGGTGCAGTGGCTCCGCCAGGTAGTTGGGGTGGTAATGCACGCCGTAGCGACGCTGGATGACCTGGGCCACTCGCTTCAATGTCCACCTTTCGGTGGTGAAGCCCGCCGTCTTGGCTCCTGCTTCCACCACTCCCTTCACCTCCAGCCACTGCCCATCCGTCAGCTTCGAGGGGCGCCCGCTTCGCGCTCGGGACTTCAGTCCGGCGACTCCTGCCTCCTCAAGCCGTCGAGCCCACTCGCATGCGGTACTCGGGCTCACGCCCATCTGGCGCGCGACCTCCGCCTGCGTGTAGCGCCCACTCTCCAGCAACCGGGCCGCCTCCAACCGGCGCTCCTCCAGTTGCTCTGTCGTCAGCCTCCTCGGATGCCACGCCATGAGAAGCCTCCTGCCTCCTCATGGCGTAACTCCCTTCACCCTTCGGTAACTTCCCTGAAGGGGATTAACGGCGGAAGCGCACCACGCGCACGTCGAAAGCAGGGGCATCCCCCAGGGCCTCGCGCATCAGCTCCAGCGCGCGGTCCTCGTCGAAGCTCCCGGAGCCCGCGCCGATGATGGGGAACGCCACGGAGCGGAAGCCGTGCTCATGCGCCCGCGCCAGCGCGTTCCGCACCGAGTCCTGGATGGACCGCGCGGACGCGCGCCAGAGCATGTCGATGCCCGCGACGTGGATGATGCCCTTGAAGGGCAGGCGCCCCGGCCCGGTCACCACCGCCGAGCCCAGGGGCATGGGCCCCACGCGCGCGACCTCGCGGAAGGGCGCCGTGCCACCGCGGCGCTTGATGGCCCCGGACACCCCCTGCGGCAACAGCAGCCACCAGGGGATGATGTTCCGGTTCCACGCGTTGACGATGGCGTCCACGGGCTGGTCCAGCAGGTCGCCTTCCACCAGTTGCACGGGCATGGGCGCGGACTCTAGCGCCCATGCCCAATGACAGACACGGCCTCAAGGCGCCGCGTTCGCCTTGGCCGGCGCCGGCTGCTTGGAGGCGTTCGCGAAGTCACCCGCGCGCACGAGGGTGGCCTTGCTGAAGTCCAGGTGGTTGGCCAGGGCCTTGCGCACGTCGTCGGCGGTCAGCTTCTGGAGCTTCGCCTCGATGTCCGCGTCGAACTTCAGCGTGCGCCCCAGGTACAGGCCGTCCGCCAACTGCTGCGCCAGGTTCCCGTCCTGCGCCCGGGCGGACTGGCGGTACTCCAGGAGGCCCGCGCGCGCCTTGTCCAGCTCCTGCGGCGTGAAGCCCTTCTGCACGGCGCGGGTGACCTCCTCGCGCATGGCGGCCTCCAGCTTCTGGGCGTTCTGCGGCGCGTAGATGGCGTAGGTGAGGAACCAGCCCACGGTGTCCAGCTCCTGCGCGGACAGGCTGCTGCCCACGCCGTAGGACAGGCCGTCCTGCTGACGCACGCGCGTGGCCAGCCGCGAGTTGAGGAAGCCCCCGCCCAGCATGAAGTTGCCCATCATCAGGCCGGGCCAGTCCGCGTGGTCGTCGCGCACCTGGAGCAACTGTCCGGCGAGGAAGTACGCGTTGGCCTTGTCCGGCGTCTCCAGCACGACGGACTTCGGGGCCACGGCCTGGAACGTGCGGGGCACGCGCGCGTAGGGCGCCGGGCTCTTCCAGCCGTCGAGCAGGGGGCTCACCAGCGAGGGGAGCTCCTTCGCGTCGAAGTCACCCACCACCGCGAGCTCCCCGCGCGAGGCGCCGTAGAACTGGCGGTGGAAGTCGCGCGCCTGCTCCAGCGTGACGGCCTTCGCGTCGGCCAGGCGCTCCTCCAGGGTGGGCACGTAGTACGGGTGGCCCTTGGGGTACTGGGGGCTGAGCACGCGCCAGAACGCGATGCTGGCCTGGGGCTGCGGCTCGCTGCGCTGCGACTCCAGCGAGGCCAGCCGCTCCTGCTTGAGCAGCGCGAACTCCTTCGCGTCGAACGCGGGCTCGCGCAGCACCTCCGTCACCAGCTTGAGGACCTCCGGGAGGCTCGCGCGAGGGCACTCGATGGAGACGCTGGCGCCCAGCGCGCCGCCGTCCACGCCCACGCGGGCCTTGAGCTTGTCGAGCGCGTCGTAGAGCTGCTGGCGGGTGTGCTTCTTCGTGCCGCGCATCAGCATGCCGCCGGCGTAGGAGGCGGCGGGCAGCTTGCCGCTCACGGCCTCCGCGGTGCCCCAGTGCAGGTCCAGCGACAGGTTGACCATCTCGCCGCGCGTCTTCTTGGGGAGCAGCGCGTACTTCACGCCGTTGGCCAGCTCGCCGCGCTGCACGCGCGACTCGATGTTGGCGGGGGAGGGGTCGAAGGCCTCGCCCTGGGCGACGGCGGCCTTGCCCTGGTAGCCGTCCACCATCTTCGCCACGTCCACCGGGGGCGGCAGCTCCGAGCGGTCCGGCTTGGGCGTGGGCACGAAGGTGCCCAGGGTGCGGTTGGAGCCCTTGAGGTACGCGGCGGCCACGCGGGTGACGTCCGCGGGCGTGACGGCCTCGATGCGGTCGCGGTGCAGGAAGAGCAGGCGCCAGTCGCCCACGGCGGCCCACTCGGACAGGAGGATGGCCGCGCGCTCGGAGTTGTTGAGCAACAGCTCCGTCTGCTTCGCGAGGGCCGTCTTCGCGCGGTTCACCTCCTCGTCGGTGAAGGGCGTGCGGGAGGCCTCCTCCACGGTCTGGATCAGCGCCTCGCGCACGGGGGCCAGGGGTTGATCCTGGCGGGCCTCCGCGCTGAAGCCGATGACGCCCGGGTCGCGCAACTGGAAGTTGAACGCGCCCGCGCGCGAGGCCTTCTTCGTCTCCACGAGCGCCTTGTAGAGGCGGCCGGACGGCACGTCGCCCAGCACCTGGGTGAGCACGTCGATGGCGGCGAAGTCGGGGTGGGCGCCCTCGGGCACGTGGTAGACGCTGGAGAGGAGCTGGTTGTCACCCACGCGGCGCAGCGTCACCTCGCGCTCACCGTCCTGGGTGGGCTCCTGGGTGTACGTGAGGGGCACGGGCTCCGCGGGCCTGGCCAGCTTGCCGAAGGTGGACTGCACGAGCGACAGGGCCTTCTCCGGCTGGAAGCGTCCGGCGATGACGAGCGTCGCGTTGTCGGGGCGGTAGTAGCGCCGGTAGAAGGCCTGGAGCCGGTCGATGGGCACGTTCTCCAGGTCCGCCTTCGCGCCGATGGTGGCCTTGCCGTAGTTGTGCCAGCGGTACGCGGCGCTCATGGTGCGCTTGAAGAGGATGCCGCGCGGGTCGTTCTCGCCGGACTCGAACTCGTTGCGGACCACGGTCATCTCGCTGTCCAGGTCCTTGCGCGCGATGAAGCTGTGGACCATGCGGTCCGCCTCGAAGGACAGCGCCCAGGCCAGGTTGTCGTCCGAGGCGGGCAGGGTCTCGTAGTAGTTGGTGCGGTCCAGCCAGGTGGTGCCGTTGGGGCGCGCGCCGCGCTCGGTGAGGGCCTGGGGCACGTTGGGGGTGGTGGGCGTGCCCTTGAACATCAGGTGTTCGAGCAGGTGCGCCATGCCCGTCTCGCCGTAGCCCTCGTGCTTGCTGCCCACCAGGTAGGTGATGTTGACGGTGACGGTGGCCTTGGTGGGGTCCGGGAAGAGCAGGACGCGCAGGCCATTGGGCAGGCGGTATTCGGTGATGCCCTCCACGCTCGCGACGGGGGCCGGGGCGGCCGGCTTCGTCTGGGCACGCGCGCTCGAGGAGGCAGCGGGCTTCGGGAGGGGAGCCGGGGCCCGGGCCCACACGGGCGGGGCCGCCACGAGCAGGACAGCCAGCAGGGCGAGCGGGGTACGACGCGTCATGCGGTCCTCGGGGTGCGAAGCAGTGGGCACGGGACTTCTAACCGCTCCACCGGGTCCTCCCATCCCAAGAAACCCGGGCCCACCGGGCAGGCGTCCACCCAGGGACACCCGTGGACCGTCCCAGGTCCTGTCCCGCGCTTCCAACCTCACGGGTCGTCATGTATCCTGGCGCGGATCCGATGTCAGGATGGGTTGGTAGGAGACTCGCGCGTCACCAGGGAGGGAACGGAATGGCGAAGGCGATGGGCGGGGACATGATGCTGCAGATGCTGCACGAGTTCCGCGAGATGCAGGACGAGGCGAAGGAGCAGTACGCGCGGACCCAGAAGGAGCTGCGGGTGCTCCGCATGAAGTGCCGGGTCGTCTACAGGAAGACCCGGGCCTTCGCGGATCAGGTGCGCGCCTTCTCGCAGGAGGTGGATGGATTCCGCGACAACATGGGGGAGTTCGTCACGCACCTCTCGACGCTTGCGAAAGAGGTGGATGGCATCAAACTCCACCAGACGAAGATGTTCGGTCAGGCGGGCCGCATGCTGAACCAGCTCGCGGAGGCCCAAAGCACGGACCGCAAGCGCATCGACGTCCTGGAAGAGCGCATGGATGGCCCAGGGGAGAGCTGAGCCCTCCATGCGCTCCGTCACTCAGGCGTAGATGCCGCCGGGCGCCATCGCGGAGCCGGAGCCCAGGACCTCCTCCACCTCGCGGACCTCCTCGGACGTCAGCCGGAAGCTTCCCGCGTGGATGAAGCCATCCACCTGCTTCGCGCTGCGCGCCCCCACGATGGCCGCGGTGACGGCCGGATCCCGCAGCGTCCAGGCGAGGGCCACCTCCGCCGGAGAGCGCCCATGCCGCGCGCCCACCTCACGCATGCGCTCCACCAGCGACAGGTGATGCGACAGCTTCGGCTCCTGGAAGTCCGCGCTGCCGCGGCGCCAGTCGTCATCCGGCATCGCCAGGATGCGCTCGCGCGTCATCGCCCCGGTCAGCAGCCCGGACGCCATGGGTGAATACACAATCACCCCGATGCCCTGCTTCTGACAGTAGGGCAGCAGGTCGTCCTCGATGTCCCGGTGGATGAGCGAGTACGGCGGCTGCAACGACGTCACCGGGGCGATGCGCCGCACCCGCTCCAACTGCGAGACATTGAAGTTGGACACCCCCAGCCAGCGCACCTTGCCCTGCCGTTGCAGCTCCGCCAGCGCCGTCCACCCCTCTTCAATCTCTTCTCCGGACTCCACCGGCCAGTGCACCTGATACAAATCAATGGCATCCACCTTCAGCCGCCGCAGGGACGCCTCGCACTCCCTGCGCACCGAGTCCGCCTTCAACCGGCGGCTGACCTGGCCCTGCTCATCCCAGACCATCCCGCACTTGGTGAAGACATACGGACGCGTGTCCCGCCCCTTCAGCGCCCGGGCCACCACGTCCTCGGAGTGCCCCAACCCATACACCGCCGCCGTGTCGATCCAGTTGATGCCCGAATCCAGCGCGCGCTGGATGGCTTCAATGGACCGCGCGTCGTCCTGCGCGCCCCAGGCGAACGCCCAGCCGCCCCCTCCAATGGCCCACGCGCCAAACCCCAGCGCGGTGAGGTCCATGTCGGAATTGCCCAACCGTCGCTTCCGCATCCCATGCCTCCCGGGGCCGGACGCCCCTGGCTCCAAGAAGGACGGTGTGCACCGCGGCGGCCCTCGCACGGGGCAGGCGCCGGCCCGGCCCCCGGCCACCAGGACGGGCGGGCCCTGGCTCCCCGTCCGCCGTCCATCACCGCGGCGCACGCAAGCATCGTCGGACGCGTGCGTTGATGGTAGGCCGCCGGGAGCTGGGGGAATGCCCCTCGGGTACTCGGGCACCAGGAGTCCTTCCGGATGAAACGCTTCTTCATTGGCGCGCTGGCCTTCATTGGAGCGCTGTCCATCCTCTTCGTGGTGGGTGTGGTGGGGCTGTTGATGCTCGCGGCCTCCAGCAAGCCGGGCGTGCCGTCCAACCTGGTGCTGGAGCTGGACCTGCAGCACCCGCTGCCGGAGTACACGCTGGACACCTCGCTGGCGGGCGCCTTCGGCGAGGAGCCCACGTCGCTGAGGGACGTGGTGGAGGGCCTGGAGAAGGCGGCCACGGACCCCCGGGTGAAGTCGCTGGTGGTGCGCATTGGCCAGCCGGGCAGCTCCGCGCAGGTGCAGGAGCTGCGGGACGCGGTGAAGGCCTTCCGCGCGTCGGGCAAGCGGGCGGTGGCCTACGCGGATGGCTTCGGCGAGGCGGGCAACGGCACCGGCGCCTACTACCTCGCGAGCGCCTTCGACTCCGTCTACATCCAGCCCTCCGGCGACGTGGGGCTCACCGGCCTGGTGATGGAGACGCCCTTCGCGCGCGACGCGTTCGCGAAGCTGGGCGTGAAGCCGGAGTTCGGCAAGCGCGCCGAGTACAAGAACGCCGTCAACAGCTTCACCGACGAGTCCTACGGCCCCCACCAGCGCGAGGCCACGGAGGCCTACGGCGGCGGCCTCTTCCGCCAGGTGGTGAAGGGCGTGGCGGAGGGCCGCAAGCTGTCCGAGGACGAGGTGCGCGCCCTCATCGACCGCGCGCCCTTCATGGGCCAGGCCGCCGTGGACGCGAAGCTGGTGGACGGGCTGCGCTACCGCGACGAAATCCACGACGAGCTGGAGCAGCAGGCCGGGGAGGGCGCGAAGTTCCTCTACGTGGACAAGTACCTGGAGCGCGCGGGCCGGCCGCACCAGACGGGCACCACCGTCGCGCTCATCTACGGCGTGGGCGAGGTGCTGCGCGGCAAGAGCCAGTCCAACCCGCTCTCCGGCGGCCAGGTGATGGGCGGCGACACGGTGGCGGCGGCCTTCCGCAAGGCGGTGGAGGACCCATCCGTGAAGGCCATCCTCTTCCGCGTGGACAGCCCGGGCGGCAGCTACTCCGCCAGCGACACCATCCGCCGGGAGGTGCAGCGCGCGCGCGAGGCGGGCAAGCCCGTCATCGTCACCATGGGCTCGTACGCGGCCAGCGGCGGCTACTTCGTGGCCATGGCCGGGGACAAAATCGTCGCCCAGCCGGGCACGCTGACGGGGAGCATCGGCGTGTACAACGGCAAGTTCGTCACGTCCGAGCTGTGGGCGAAGCTGGGCGTGAACTTCGACACCATCGCCTTCGGGAAGAACGCCACCTTCGCCAGCTCCGACCAGGAGTTCACCCCCGAGCAGCGCGCGCAGTTGGAGTCCGAGCTGGACACCATCTACCTGGACTTCACCAGCCGCGCCGCCCAGGCGCGCAACATGCCGCTGGAGAAGCTGCAGGCGGTCGCGAAGGGGCGCGTGTGGACGGGCGAGGACGCGCTGGAGCGCGGGCTGGTGGACGCGCTCGGCGGCTACCCGAAGGCGCTGGAGCTGGCCCGGGAGGCCGCGAAGCTGGAGAAGGACGCCCCGGTCCGCATCGTCGTCTTCCCGCGCCCCCGGCCCACGGGCCAGGTGCTGTCGGAGCTGCTGGGCAAGCACGAGGCGGACAACAGCGATGACGAGGCCACCGGGAGCCAGGCCGCCGTGTCGTCCCAGGTGATGGAGCAGGTGCGGGCCGTGTACCGCGTGGGCGCGAAGCTGGGCCTCACCGGGCAGGGCGCGGAGGGGCGCGCGCTGTACGCGCCGCTCCCGGAGGTGCGCTGGTAGCGCTAGACGTGCAGCGGCATGGGGACGCGGCCCTCGGAGGGCCGCACCGGCCGGCCGAAGATGCTGTGGTAGCCCAGGGCGTGCGGCGCGCAGCGGTGACGGCGCGGGTCGAACACCAGGCAGCGGGCCACCGGGCCGGCGTAGACGTGCAGCGTGATGCCCGGGGCGTTGCCGGCGATGCTCACGCGGTGGATGGAGGCGCCCGGGTCGCGGAAGTCCACGTGCCCGGCGCCCACCGGCCCCAGGCGCTCCGGCGCGCCCAGCCGCGCCAGCCCGGGCTGCGTTCCGCCCTCCAGCAGCGGGTAGTTCTCCAGGAGGAACTCGCCGCGCTGGATGCTGAACCAGCACTCCTGACCGTCATGGTCGTGGATGGGCGAGACCGCGCCCGGGGACCAGCAGTTGATGATGACCTCCATTCCCTCGTCGCGGTGGACGAGGTTGCGCGTGTAGCGGCCCGGCAGGAAGTGCAGGTAGGGCTTGAGGCTGGTGGGCTCCAGCCGCAGCCCCGCCATCCGCGCGTCCACCCCCGCGAGTCCCCCGGGAGCGGCACGGCGCGCGCGGAGCATCCGCACGAATTCTCTCAGGCACGCGTCAGCCATGCGTACAGGCTAGGAACGTCTGCGACATCCGGCCACCCTCGGGTCCGCCAATGAACGTCCGCTTTGTCGTCCCCCCCTCAAGGATCGGAGCGGGGTGCGTTGAAGGACGGAGAGCCGCCGGGACGAAGGGGCCAGCATACCGATTTCCCCGCCAACCTGGGAATCCGGTGCCCGTCCACACCCCTTTTCCTCTGGTTTCGCTGTAATTTTACACCCTCCCAGCATAAAGGGGAGGGCATGGTGGGCAGGTCGTCCCGGCCGGAGCACGGAGGGGGGCCGGAGGAGAACGCGCAATGAAGAAGCGTCTGGGGGACATCCTGCTCGCGCGGGGTGTGGTGGATGCATTGCAGTTGCAGTCGGCGCTGGCGTACCAGCGCAAGTGGGGCGTGGCGTTGGGCCAGGTGGTGGTGGACCAGCGCTTCTGCACGGCGGAGGCGGTGCTGTCCGCGCTGGCGGCCCAGTCCGGCGTGGAGGCGGTGGACCTGGACGCCGAGCCGCTGGACGCGTCGCTCGCCAGGCTGATTCCGGGCAAGGTGGCGGAGGCCCACCGCGTGGTGCCGCTGCGGCTGGAAGGGCAGGGGACGCGGGAGGTGCTGGTGGTGGCCCTGGCCGCGCCCGCGAGCCTGGCCACGCTGGACGTGGTGAAGAGCGTGTCCGGCAAGGCGCGGGTGGTGCCCCGGCTGGCCACGGACGCGGCGCTGGGGAGGGCCCTCGGGCGGCTGTACCGGGGTGAGCCGGCGACGCCGCGGCGCCGCCCCGGGATGGAGTGCTTCACCCTGCCGGAGTGGGAGGAGTCCATGCCCCTGGTGGTGGGCACGTCCCTGGCGGAGCTGACGGACATGCCGGCGCCGGAGCCCGTCCGCGAACCCGCGCGGCGGGCGGACACCGCGGAGCTGCCCATGCTGGCGCCCCTGGAGCCCGTCTGGGCGCCCGCGCCGGAGACGCGCGTGACGGTGCGCGAGCAGGTGCTCGTGTACGGCTGGGGCGCGGACGCGGCGGCGGGCCTGGTGCGGGTGCTGAGCGAGGCGGGCTTCACGGTGAAGGTGGCGAGCACGGGCGACGTGTGCGCCGCGACCGAGGCGCAGGTGGTGGTGGCGCCGCTGCCCGCGATGGAGGTGCTGGCGCAGCGGCTGCGCGCGCAGGTGCTGGTGGCGGGCAAGGCGCCGGAGCGGGACCTGCCCCGCGCGCAGGCCGTGCATGCGCGGGGCTTCGTGGCGGCGCCGGTGGATCCGGACCTGCTGCTGCGCTCCGTGCGGCGGCTGGCGCGCGCCTCCGGGGAAGCGCGCCTCAAGCACGCGAGCTGAAGTCCGCGGCGTCAGGGCACCGCGACCAGCCGGGGCAGCTCCTCCGGCGCGTCGGGGAGCCACAGCGCGCCCAGCTCCAGGGGGACGGACGGGAAGGGCTCGGCGCGCACCAGGGCGTCGTCCTCGTGGCTCGCGGTGAGGAGCCAGCCGCGCTTGAGCCGCTGGTAGACCTCCAGCGTGCGCGCGACGGGGTCCACCAGCCAGACGTAGGACACGCCGGCCCGCGCGTACAGGGGCAGCTTGCGGGCCCGGTCCAGCGCGGTGGTGGCGGGGGTCAGCACTTCGCAGACCCAATCCGGCACCAGGGTGAAGAAGGCGGCGCCGGGCTCCAGCGGGGCGGCCACGCGCTCACGGCGCCAGGCGGCCAGGTCGGGCACGAGGATGTCCTCGCCCAGGTGCAGCTCCGGCGCGCGCAGGAAGCACCAGCGGCCGTTGCCGCCACGGCGCGGATCCAACCGCTCTCCCAGCTCCACGCCCATCATGAAGGCCGCGCGAGCGGGCGCCACGGAGAGGCGGGGCGAGGCCACCAGCTCGCCATCGAGGATTTCCCCCACCCAGCCCGACGGCAGCGCCGAGAGCAGGGAGTGGGAGGTGGGTTGAAGGTGCTGGAGTGCCGTCATGAATCCTCGGGGAGCGCCGGTGAACGCGAGGCATTCTAGGGAGGGGTCTGACATGCGGACCGCCGCCCGGGACGGCGCTATTTCCCGATGCAGAAGCGCTGGAAGAGGGTGTCCAGGAGTGCTTCGGAGACGCTCGTTCCGGACACTTCGCCCAGGGCCTCCAGGGCGAGCCCCACCTCACCGGAGAGGACCTCCAGGGTGGACACGCGTGACGCCGCTTCGGCGCGGCCCAGCGCCTCGGCGGTGCGACGCAGGGCGTCCGCGTGACGCTCGGAGACGAGCGCCACCGCGGAGGGAGTGCCACCGCCCCACAGCCGCGTGAGCACGGAGGTCCGGAGCGCCTCCACGCCTTCGCCCGTGAGGCCGCTGACGCGCGCCGGGGCAGGGGAGGGCAGGTCCGTGGACGCCGCGTCATCGCGCGCCGCATCGTCAGAAGGCGTGGACACGAAACGGTCCGCGCCCGCGCTGTCCTGGGGCGAGCCCTGTTCCTCCCGAGCCCCCGGCGTCACGTCGCACTTGCCGGTGACGACGAGCACGGGCGTGGCGCCGGCCTCGCGCGTCCACGACGCGGCCTCTTCGCGCGACGTCCCCGGCGGCAGCACCAGCACGGCCAGGTCCACGGCCGCGAGCAGCTCCCGCGTGCGCGCGATGCCCAGGGCCTCCACGCGGCCGGGCGCCTCGCGCAGGCCGGCGGTGTCGTAGAGGGTCACGCCCAGGCCGTCCCACTCGACGCGGGCCTCCAGCGCGTCGCGGGTGGTGCCGGGCTCGTCATCCACCAGCGCGCGGGCCTCGCCCACCAGCCGGTTGAACAGCGTGGACTTGCCCGCGTTCACCGGCCCGTACAGCGCCACGCGCGCGCCCTGGCGCACCAGCCGGCCACGGCCCACCTCCGCGCGCAGCGCCTCCGCGGCGGCGCGCAGCGCGGCGACACGAGGCCCGGCCTCCGCGTCCGCGCCCTCCGCCTCGTCGGGGAAGTTGAGGACGCCCTCCAGGTCCGCGTGCAGCTCGCGCAGCGGCGTCTCCAGCGCGCGGATCCGCTCGGCCAGCGCGCCGGACAGCCCGGCCGCGGCGGCGCGCACGGCGGCCTCCGAATCCGCGGCCACCAGGTCCGCGACCGCCTCCGCGCGGGTCAGGTCGATGCGGCCATTCAGGAACGCGCGCCGGGTGAACTCACCGGGAAGCGCCGGCCGCACCCGCTCGTCCTCCAGCGCCCGCGCCAGCAGCAGCCGCAAGAGGCGCGGGCTGCCATGCGCCTGGAGCTCCACCACGTCCTCGCCGGTGAACGACCGGGGCGCCTGGAAGTAGAGGAACAGCCCCTCGTCCAGCACCGCGCCCCCGGCGTCCACGAACGACGCCAGGTACGCATGGCGCGGCGTGGGAGACGCGGGGACCCCCGGCGCGAGCCTCCGCCCCACCTCCAGCGCGGCCGGCCCGGACACCCGGAGGATGCCCACCGCCCCCGCGGCGGGCGCGGTGGCCAGGGCGACGATGGTGGCGGAGTCAGCCGTCATGGCGGGGCAGGGGACCCCCAGCGGAACGGGCGGGCAGGACGCCCGCCCCCAGCACCTACCGGACGCCCTGCGGCGGCGTGGAGCCGCGAGCGGCGCGCTCCACATCGTCGCGGTGCTCCTCGATGTACTTCTCCACCTCGGCGTCGTCGACCTCCAGGTCGCGCAGCACGCCCGGGTAGACAAAGCGGAACGCCGGGGACTCCTCGTCCCCTCGCAGGCGGAAGCTCATCTTCAGCACCGCCGCGCCGTACAGCTTGTCCTTCAAACCCTTCGCCTTACCCATTCGCTCCTCTCGCGCCCGCCGGCGGCCCCGAGCCGGGCGCACCCGCTCAGGCGTCGACGTCGTCCTCGTCGTCGTCCGGCAGCAGGCTCCGCTTGGGCATCGGGGCGGGCTTCGCCGGGGTGAACACCATGCGTCGGTTGCGGCCTTCGCCTTCCGCCGCCACCTTCACTCCACCCACTCCTTCTACTGCCTTCAGGACGCGCGCGCGGTCCTCAGTCTTCATCGCGGCGAACGCATAGAAGCGCCCCAGGCTGGCGGACTTCTCCGCGAGCTTGCGGACGGCCTCCCGGAACACCGGATCCTCCTCGACCTGCAGCGTGCGCTCGTCCGCCTCCGCGCTCTTCGCGGGGCCCTGGGCCTGCGCGGGCTTCGCGGCCTGCTGCGCCGGCTGCCCACCCCGGGCGTTGCGCGGCTGCGCGGCCGGAGCGGGCGCCGCGGCCCGGGCCGGCTGCTGCGCGGGAGCGGAGGCCGCCGCCTGCGCCGCGGACGCGACCGGCGCGGAGGCGGCCGGCTGCTGCGCCGCCGCGTCACGGCGCGGCCGGGGCTCCGGGTGCGCGCCCGCGCCCAGCATCACCCAGCGGCGCTCCACGCCGGGGCGGTGGAGCATCTTGTTGAGCAGGAACTGGAGCGAATCCAGCACCTGGCTGCGCTTGCCCGGCTCCACGCCCGGAGGCGCGCCGGACTCGAAGTGGAGCGCCACGGACAGGCTGCCGTCGGTGGCGTCCTGCAGGTCCAGCCGCGCCGGGAACCCCATCAGCCCGAGGATGTCCGTGAGCAGCTTCTCCACCCGGGGGCGGAAGTCCGCGCCGCCCCCCACCACCTGTGCCCCGCTCACTTGCGTTTGCCTCCCCCGGCGGTGACCACCGCCGGCGTCCCGCCGCCCGTCTGGTTCTTCTTGTTGCGGTCCAGCCACTTGCGCAGGCCCCACTGCTGGCCAATGGAGAGCACGTTGTTCGTGAAGATGTAGAGCGACAGGCCCGCCGGGTACTGGAGCAGCGTGAAGGTGAAGATGATGGGCATCACCCAGGTCATCATCCGCGCCTGCGCCGCGTCCATCATCTGCGGCTGCATCTTCTGCGTGATGATCATCGACACGCCCAGCGCCAGCGGCAGGATGTACGTCGGGTCCTTGTAGGTGAGGTCGCGCCAGATGGGCCCGATGAAGGGCTCACCGTAGATTTCGAAGCTGTTGCGCAGCGACGTGAACAGGGCGATCCACACCGGCATCTGGATGAGCAGCGGCAGGCAGCCGCCCAGGGGGTTCACCTTCGCCTCCTGGTACAGCTTCATGATCTCCAGGTTCTGGCGCTCCTTGTCGTCCGCGAACTTCTTGCGGATCTCCTCCATCTTCGGCTGGAGCACCTTCACCGCCTCCATGCTGACCATGGAGCGGTAGGTGAGCGGCAGCAGCACCAGCTTCACCACCACGGTGAGCAGGATGATGGCGACGCCCCAGTTCCCCACGATGCCGTGGAAGAACTTCATGACGGCCAGGAGGATCTTGCAGACCACCGCCCAGATGCCGAAGTCGACCGTGTCCTCCAGCATGGGGTGGAACGTCGTGGCGTTCAGGCCGGCCACCGAGCGCAGCTCCGCGCCGGGCACCGGGCGCAGCAGGTCCGGGTCCTTGGGGCCCAGGTAGCCGCCGAAGCGGAACGTGGCCACCTGGCCGGGGCCCACGTTGAGCGGGAAGCCCGCGGACACCTCGCGCGCGGTGGGCGTGGCGGTCAGCGTGCAGTGGCCGTTGAGCGCGCCGTCCAGCGGGTAGAGCGCGGACAGGAAGTACTGCTGGTTGATGCCGAAGAAGGCGATGGGGCCCTTCGTCTCCTCGGGGGGCTTGTCACCCGGGGACAGGTTGTGGAGCTTGTCCTCCACCCAGCACGCGGAGCGGCTCAGGTTGCCCACGCCGCCGAAGAAGGACGGCGCGTGCTCGAACTCCGGGTCGATGGCGCGGCCGTAGTGCACCTTGAGCTCACCCGACTGCGCCTGCGCGGAGGTGTTGCGCACCTGGAGGGTGTAGGTGAACTCGAAGCCGTCGCGCGGCCACAGAATCGTCTTCGTGATCTCCCACGGGCCCTGGCGGCCGGTGAAGGCCACGCTGCCGCCGTTGTCGGTGGGGCCCTCCTGCACGGCGTAGCGGGTGTTCGCGGCCAGCGGCGCGCTGCCTTCAATCGTCACCGCGAGCGGCAGCGGCTGGCCGGGCACCGGGTGCGCCACGTTCATCTGCGGCGGCGGGGGGATGTCCTTGCCGAAGAGCTTCTCGAAGCCCTCCTTGACGGTGAGCGACTGCTGCTCGCGCATCTTCGTGCCCTGGAGCACGGCGGAGGTGAGGCCGGCGCCTTCGGAGGAGAAGGTGTACTTCACCTCCGGGCGGGCGAACTCCACGGTGCGCGCCGGCGGGGGCGGGGCCTCCGCGGGGGTACCCGCGTCCTCGCCGGTGACGCCCGGCGGCGGCACGGCGGCCATGCCCGGGGTGCCGGCGTCGGCCGTCGCGGCGATTTCCACGCCCGCATCCGCGCCTTCCGCGCCCGGGGGGGGACCCTTGGGGGCGAAGAAGAAGGTGTAGGCGGCGGTGGCCGCGAAGGAGAGGGCGAGCGCCAGGAGCAGCCGCTTCTGTGAATCGTTGGACTGGGGCGACAGCGGGTCGTTCGTCATGGATTTCCCTGTGCCGGCGGCACGTCGCCGGAGGGCGGGCGGAAGCAACCCGTCAGGGGACGGGATCGAATCCACCGGGGTGGAATGGCTGGCAGCGCAGCAGGCGCCAGACGGTGAGGGCGCTGCCCTTCAAACCGCCGTGCTTCTCCAGCGCCTGCATGGCGTAGGTGGAGCACGAGGGGTGGAACCTGCACGCCTTCGGCAGCAGCGGCCCCAGGAACCGCCGGTAGAAGCGGATGGGCAGGGCGATGACGAAGGCGAGTGGACTCATGGGGCGGCAGGCTCTTTAGGCGGCACGCGGGGTGCTGGAAAGAGCCGTTGCAGCTTACGGGTGACGCCGTCGAACGCACGGGAAACTTGCGCGAAGGAGGCCTCCTTCGCCGAGGAGCGGACGACCAGGACTACGTCGAGACCAGGGGGCCATTGCCCGCGGTGCTTGCGGAACAGCTCGCGGAGCACTCTGCGCAGGCGCGCGCGCACCACCGCGTTGCCCACCTTGCTGGAGACGGTGAGCCCTACGCGGGAGTGCGCCCGGTTGTTGCGTTGAACGAGGGCCAGGAGGCAGTCGGACGGAACCTTCTGACCGCCCTCCTGGACTTCGAGGAACTCACGGCGCTGGAGCAGGCGAAGGGCCTTGGGGAAGCGCTCGTCGGTTGCCTGAGGCACCCGCGGCGCCGCTCCCTCGGCCATCGTCCGTGCGTCCAGTTACTTCTTGAACGACGACACCACCAGGCGCTTACGGCCCTTCGCGCGGCGGCGCTTGAGGACATCCCGGCCGGACTTGGTGGCGTTCCGCTTACGGAACCCGTGGGCGCGGTTGCGCCGGATCTTCGACGGCTGGTACGTGCGCTTGGACACAACGACTCCTGAGAGCTGAAGGCAGCGCCTGAATCAACGGCGCGACCCGTACATTGGAAAGGGGGCGTCCGTAACCCTATTTCCTGGACAAGTCAATCAAGGATCACCTGCGCCGACCGTGCAGCCCTGCGCCGGGGGGACCGGGCGATCATGTAGGAAAAGGGAGCAGGGGGCAAGGAACGGGTGGCGGCTGGCCGTTGCGAGTCTCCCTCGGGCCGACGTGCTCAGGGCCAGGTCCAGACGGCGGCTGCCGGGAGTTCCCTCGGCAGTACGGTTGCTCCAGCCTTGGAACCCGGTTGCTTTGGAACGCGGCCATCGGGACCACCCAAAACGATGCAGACGGGATAGGTGCTCCCGTCCGGTAGGCGTGCCTCGGTGTACCGGGCGATGACGGCTTCCTTGTCACCCTCGTAGATGCCCGGGCCTGTCCACAGCCGTCCGTACAGCAGCGTGCCGTCGGGCAACGCAGGATCAGCCCAGGCGTACCCAACGATGCGCCCAACAACGGGGCCATCCTGGTAGGTGCCAAGCTGGCTCTGATCTCCGGGCTGATTGATATCGATGACGGCCTTGAGCTCCTTGCGGAGCTTGAGGCGCTGAAACATGGCCTGCGTCGAAGCCTCGGGGCAGCGCACGTCAGCTTCAGGCCGAGTGGGCACACTCGGGCAGGCAAGCCCGGCTGTGGCACACACCAACGCAGCAGCGTGCCGTGGCAGGGGAAATCGCCGGAGGGCGGAGACGATGGAGGAGGAGGGCACGAGCGAGCTTCCTTTCTCAGATGGGGGCGCGAGCATGCTGAGCGCTAGCCACAGGGCCAGAAAAACCGGCAGCGCGCCACACAGCGCCCATGCCACTGCGCGCCTGCGGGTCCGCCCTGGAGTTGGAGCCGCGGCACTGGATTGGGCGTCGGGCTCCGGTTCATCTTCTTCGGCAGCGAGCGGGTCCTCTAAGCGCTTCGCATCACTCTTGACCGACGCCTCCGAAGCATCCACCTCTTCTGGCAATGGCTGCTCCAGGGAGATCTGCCACTCCGGCTTCCTCTTCTCCTTCGCTGCGTCCCACAGGGCCTGCAGAAGGGCCTCAGCGTCGGCGTACCTATCCTCGGGACGCTTCGCGAGCAGCCGCATGGTGATGTCGCTCAGCGCTCGCGGCACCCTCGGGTTGAGAACGTAGGGGGCGGAGGGAACCTTCGTCGCGATGGCAAGGACGAGCTGGTCGTAGGGCAACTTCGGGTCGAAGGCGTAGCCATCGGTGAGTGCCTCGAAGAGCAGCGTCCCCAAGGCGTAGAGGTCGCCTGCGGGGCCAGGTTCGAAGGCGGCTCCCTCTTCCCAAGAGCCCTCAGCCAGGAAGGCCAAGGACTCGGGAGGGAGGAGGTGCGGCGATGTTGGGGGCACGCCCACCGTCAGGGTGGCCATGCCCGGCTGCCGAGCCACGCCAAAATCGATGAGGACCGGCTGCCCATCCTCCTTGCGGATGAGGATGTTGGCCCCCTTCAAGTCCCGGTGCCACAACTGGCGCCGGTGCAGTCTGTCGACAAGCCGTACCACTTCGGTGAAGACCTCCAGCAGCCGCGCGGCGGTGGGCTTCACCCGCCAACACCACTCGGTGAAGGTCTCCCCCTCTACGTAGTCCGTTACGAAGTAGAGGTAGCCGGACGGTCCCAGCCAGTGGTCCAAGGCATGGACTTTCAGCCCGGTGTCGTAGGCCATGTGGATGGCGGCCTCACGCGAAACGCGACCATCCGCGTCCTCTTCCTCCTGCTCATGCTTGCCCGCGGGCCGTAGTGCCACCTTCAGAGTGAAGGGCTGACCAGGCTGCTCCTCTCGCTCCACCTTGAAGAGGCGGCCCCCACCTCCTCCGCCCAGCAGCTCGAGAATCTTCCAGGGCCCCACCTGGTTTCCGGGGGAGAGGTGGTCGGGATGCACGGGTGACGTCGTCATGGTCCTCTTCTCGTCCCTTTCTCAATCACCGCAGCGCCGGCAGAGACACGCCGCTGATTCGCAGGACGCGACTCCCAGTGGGCTCCGCCAGTTCCAGGCGCAGGTCCTCCGTGGGCAATTCGGAAAGCGCCCCGGTCTCCACAAGCACGAGGCCCGCTTCACCTGGAGCGAGCTGGGGCTTCTCCATGCGCACGGACTTCACCGGAACGGGCTGGCCATTCAGGCGGAAGAGGCGCACCCCACTGGGGCTCCATGGGCGCTGGCCCGCGAGGTTCAGCACACGCACCACAACCACGGTCCACGTGCTGGCCCGGTAGACCGCGCCCGTCTCCAGCTTGAGCCCACTGGTGTTTCCCGGAGGAGCAGCCGAGTCGAACCACTTGACGCTGACAGGTGAGTCCAGCATCCCGGAGAGGATGAGCCCCGATGGACCGCCGTCGCCGCACCGGCCTTGAAGTGCGGTGAGTTGAGCCTGTACCTGCGTCAGCTCCTGCTGAAGCGCCTCCGCGCTACGCGCACGGCGAAGGACTTCCACAGCCGCATCCACCTGCTCCCCAGCGGCGACGAGGACGAAGAGGGCTTCCTGCGGGGACGCCCCGTCCGCGAAGCGCACGGTGAGGAGGAGTCGCTCGTCATCAGCCAGGTCCACCTTGGGCTTCAAGGTGACGGTGCGCTCCTCCACCACGAAACGCTCGAAGTGGGTGTCTCGGCCCTGCACCACGACGCTCTTCGTCAGGAGCGGTGAGTCGAACGTGAGAGTGGTGAGCGCTCCCTTCGCCACCTGGACAGAGGCATCCACCGGACTCGAAAGCAGGGAGAGCGCACGCTGCCGAAGTTGCCGAGCAGGAGGGGAGGGCTGAGCAGCGGCAACGCTTGCCACCAGCAGCACCAGAAGAGAGAGCCGGCATGAGTAGTAGGACACGTCCGGAAGGGCCTCCAAGGGTCCACCCCCACAGGGTTGGCCCCCAGCAATCGTCCCGGCCGCCGCCTACCGTCCCTTCGCCACCCTGAACAACTCGACCGGATCCACCTCAAAGCCTTCGGCGATCCGCGCGATGGTGGTGAGGGTGAGGTTGACCTCTTCTCCCTCAACGCGCTGATAGACGCGCACCGTCATCCCGCAGCGGTGCGCGGCTTCCTCCTGGGTCCATTCCCTCTGCTGACGCAGACGACGTACGGCAGCCGCCAGCCGTCGCTGGAGGTCTCGGTACACGGGGGACTCGTACTGCGCCGCCCGTTCGGGGCGGCGTCTTCTTTCGGCCGGGCGCCGCACCATCTTGCGGCGGGACCGTAGGAGGGCCTACAACGACCATACCACGCCACTAGAGACGTGTCTTCAGTGTCGCGTCACGGAGCACGACGCAGAGGCCGTGGAACGAGGCGTCCTTTCGATTCAGGAGCGTGTGGTGGCGCTGGTGAAGTGCAGGGAGTGCGGCAACGACGTGGCAACTTCCGCGGCGACTTGCCCAGGTGCGGCGCGCCCGTCCTCCGGCAGTTCCTCACCACCCGGAACATCCTCCTCGCCTTCTGCGCCTTGGGCATGTGCTACGTCGGCTCTTGCGTCGTCCTCAACTTGACGGACACGTCGGGGAGGCGCGGCCAACCCACCATTGCAGAAGGGGAGCCCAAGCAGGTGGACATCGGCCCCTTGCTCCGTGAGTACAGTGCCAACGAGCTGCAGGCGGATGACAATTACCGGTGTCACCTCATCAAGACGTCTGAATGGGCGGAGTCCCGAGGGCGAGACCCGCTCGGGAACGTATTTCTCGTCCTTGCTTCCGCCAGTGGCACCGAGCCCACCAAGCTTCACTGCTTCATTCCCGAAAAGCACGCCGAGAAGGTGGCCAGCCTTTCCCAAGGTGCCCACATCACCATCCGCGGGCCAGTATCCGGGCTGGCTGCGGACAAAGTCGTCGTCACCTGCTGCGAACTCGTCGGCCAATAGCGGACGGAGTGAATACCGACCCACACTGATTCCCTCCTCTGAGCAGCACTGGATCGTTGAGATACCAGGTCGGCCGTAGTCAGGCTGTCGCGGGCCGCCCTGTCGGATCGCGGTTTCGATCAGACCAAGGAGCCCGCGTGCTCTGGAGCGTCAGGGGTTGACTTCGCCGAAACATGAACAGTTCTGTACCCTTGGCCCGCCCTCTGCGCGCGGGCGGAGGGCAACAGGTCGCAAGTGGCCAGTCCCGAGCGATCACGGATGCGATCCGTTCAGCCGACCTTGCACGATCCGATTACCCGGTCCCTGACAGTCACGACGGGCTCGGGAGAGGAGCTACGATGGAGGCTACACCAGCCGGCCTATGCTAAGGTTTGAATTCTCAGATTAGCTAGGGCTAAGCTAGACGACCTATAGATAAGGGGGAGCTTCGTTCGCGCTGCCCCACTAAACCTGCGGAGTTACCATGACGCTCAGTGTCGCGAACGCCTTGCCGAAGACGCTAATTCGAGGTACGCAAAACAGCGCCCAGCACATCATCAAAGCCCACTCAGCGAACGAGTTGTTCTTCGCCGTCGTCGGACATGTCGGCTCAGGAACCTCCACTATCGTTAAGGCACTGGAGCGAATTCTAAATGGCGATGCAGGCAGGCCCCTTCCTGGAGGTAAACCCTACCAAGTCAAGGTTCTCAAGGCCCGTGATGCCATCGTCAATTGGGCTGAGAATGCTGGGCACTTGGCCAATGGACTTAAGGCTGGAAAGGTAGAACAAGTCATTCAGCTACAAGATCTGGGCGATGCGATGCGAGAGCAAGACCACTCAGCCGTGGCACGCTCTCTCATCAACTCAATTCGCTTGGCTCGAGCAGAACTCAAAGGCGAACCAACAAGCAACGGTGTCGTACAACCGGATGGGAGTCCCAGGGCCTACATCATCGACGCCCTTCGACATCCAGCTGAGGCGCACCTCCTGCGCAGCCTTTACCGGAACGCCTTCGCCCTTATCGGCGTCGTCTGTAACAATGAGACGATGCGCAAGGAGCGCCTGCGTGAGAAATTTGAAGGAAAGACATCAGACGTCTCAATTACAGACATCATGACGCGAGACTCCAAGGACCTGGACCCAGAAAAAAAGAACGGGCAGCGGGTCATGGACACATTTCATTTGGCAGATTACTTCATCGACAATAGCGAGAATCGCGTAATACCAAAGGAACTTGAAAAGCGACCCCTTCCCAACTCCAACTGGACAGTGAATGAGCAACTCCTTCGACTGGTCAAAATCATTACCCATGAAAGCGTAGAACGCCCCACCACCAGCGAAACCGCAATGCATGCCGCACATGGCGCGCAGATGCGAAGCGCCTGCCTATCTCGCCAAGTGGGAGCAGCCCTGATTGACGGGAACGGGAACCTCATTTCGACGGGAACGAATGAGGTTCCGAGGGCAGGAGGAGGTGTCTATAGCCAAGAGGACCATAGCCGGTCTCACGAAGATTTTCGCTGTGCCTATAGAGACACTCCTGAATGCAGCAACACCAAGGAACAGGAGACAATCATTGGGGATCTGATTGATACTGTTGCCAAGACGGAGGCACTTGATGCCGAGACTCGAAGCCTTCTTCAAAAGGCCTTGAGTGAAAAGGGGGCCCGTAAGAAGCTGCACCAAGAGTTCCGCCGCTCACGTGTAGGAGGGTTGCTGGAGTTCAGCCGAGCAGTACATGCTGAAATGGACGCCCTCCTGAGCGCAGCGCGTGTAGGCACATCCACCGTAAATTGTCGGCTTTTTGTTACAACGTACCCGTGCCACTATTGCGCGCGCCACATCGTTAGCGCGGGAGTCACCGAGGTGCAGTACATCGAGCCCTACCCAAAGAGCCAAGCCCTAGCCCTGCACGGGGATTCCATCGCCACCAGCCTCATGAAACAGAGCGGGTCGGGAGTGAATGGGAGCAAAGTTCTCTTTAGGCCATTTACTGGGGTTGCCCCTCGACTCTACCAGCGGGCATTCCTAAAGGATCGCGAACTGAAGCGCCAGGATGGCGGCTTCGAGATGGGCGAGCCCGATTGGGGGACGGCGTGGGACGTCAGCAGATTCAGCTATGCTGACCTCGAAGTGAAGCTGAGGGCCGATGCTCCGCAGGAGCCGGAGGTACGTCGTGGGTAGTAACCCTGGTGCGTCTCATCTGAGACTGCTCCTCCCTACGGAGCAGGATGAGCCGCTGACTGCCACGGAGCAGCCAGCCTTGGGAGCACTCGTTTCCCCCCCCGAGCAGCTCTGCTTTCCTTTCGAGGAGCCAGCAGTCCTTCTCGGCATGGTGGACATGTTCGGCATGCCCGCCGCTCAATTTGTCTCGCTGCTGAGAAACCTTCACCCTAAGTGGGTGATGGATCTCCGCGTGGTGCCCTTTTTCGACCTTGGGGGTGCCAGCAGACGCTGGTTCTTCGAACTCTTCGAGGAGTTGGACATCCAGTACCAGGATGTATCCGGGTACCTTGGGGAAGGGCCCGATGACACCGCCTACTTTCGCCAAGCGGCGGGCGTCATCAGTTCCGTCTTCACTGCGGCCCCTGCCCACCAAACCCCAGGCACCACGCTTGTGCTACTCGAGCGCCGCGCGAGGGCCCAGGCCGCAAAGGAAGTCCTCCCCGGGCTATTGAAGCCTACACCCAAGGGGGGGTGGAACACGACGCTGCTTTCCGTGCACATTCCAACTTTCACGTTGCACATCCAGGCTTGACCTTAATCCCCTTCAGGTAAGTCCGCGAAGGGGCAGCCCTGCGCGGTCGAAGAAGCCACGCAGAGTCGAATGACGGCCACCGAGGCGGCCAAATGCCGCTCGCACTTGGCCCTTGTGTCAGGGAAGTTGTCGCCTCGGCTGACCGGCCGAACTGAACGGCCCAAGGGAACGAGCGCAGGCAGGACGCAGCGGCGTCTGGTGCTTCTGACCTCATAACGAGAAGGAGTTCACCTTTCGGTGTGCACCAAGCGGGGATGCCGCCTGCGCCACGGGGCCCAGCGCTTCCTGCGCGCCAAGAACTATCACAGCGAGTTGCTCAGCCCGCCGGTGCTCCTCGCGGGCCTGGGCGTACCTGGTCCTGGAGGCAGGACTCCCGTCCATCCCGCGCACAGCCTCCTGTAGCTCTGCTTCGGCTTTCCCCAGGCACCACGCCAACGCCGCCATGTCCATCAGGTGGTGGAGAGCAAGGCAGTCTTGGGCCGTGGCCCCAGCCCAGTGGAAGCCGGGGCCATAACAGGTTGCAGTTCAGCAGTGACTACTCACCCGTTATCCCGATGCTGCCGAATCTCTTCTGCCGCCTTCAGCAGTTCGACCTTCTCCTGGGGCGCTGTGGCGCGGGTCGATTGATCCCGCAAAGCAGCTTCTGCTCTGACCAGAGCCTCAACCTCTTTAGCCGTTGCCGAATAAGGCGGGTTTGCGAGCGCGTGAGCGATCAGCGACCGCAAGTTGTCCATCGAAAGCAGTTGAGGCTCAGCCACGGAAGCACCTCGGTAGAAGTTTAAGATCCCATGTATGGGCAAATTTGACTGAGGATGCGACTGTTCCCGCAGAGCTTCGTCCTGGGTAAAACAGAACCAAGTTCCGTGCTCGCATCATCCAAGGTGCCGTCCTCGGGTTCGCTACCCGAAGGATTGAAGCTGCTGTGTACCCGCTGGGTCTTTTAGAGCGCGGTACTGGCTCTACAACTGCCACGTCCTTCGTAGGTCACCACTTGGCGTCCATGGGACTCCGCATGCGCCAGCCGACCCTGGTCGGCCTTAGTTCGTGGTGACGCGACGCCATCCAGAGCTTGGTGGCTGCTGGGAGGATGCTCCTGCCACCCGCGGAGGTCTGGATTCTTGCCGCTGAGCCCCCCTTGTAGCCACCCCTCACACTTTCACTCCGCAGCAGATTGATAGCCCTCAACCTGCCGTAACTCTTGGAGGAAAGTGCCCGTTCGACCCCTCGGAAAAAGTGGGTAAGGTCGAAAGGATCACCTGCGCCGACCGTGCAGCCCTGCGCCGGGTGGTCCGGGCGATCATGTAGGAAAAGGGAGCAGGGGGCAAGGAACGGGTGGGTACGCCGCCCGTTCCAGTAGCCTCTCCAGGATGATCCTCCGCGACGTCATGGATGAGGACCTCCCCCTGTTCTTCGAACACCAGCGCGACCCCGAAGCGGCGCGCATGGCCGGATTTCCATCGCGGGAGCGCGATGCGTTCATGACCCACTGGCGCACGAACGTCCTGCGCCCCGGGAACGTCAACCGCACCATCGTGATGGACGGCGAGGTGGTGGGGAACATCGGCAGTTGGGAGCAGGAGGGCCAGCGCCTTGTTGGCTACTGGATTGGCCGCGAGCATTGGGGCCGGGGCCTCGCCACCCGGGCGCTCTCCGAGTTCCTCCGGCTCGTGCCCACCCGGCCGCTGCACGCGTGGGTCGCCGCCCACAACCTCGCGTCGATCCGCGTCCTGGAGAAGTGCGGCTTCCACACCGTTCCCCACGAGGATCCGGGCGAAGTCCTCATGAGGCTGGATCCAACGTAGGAGTGGGGGAGGACTTACGCGCTCCGCCCCCACCCGCCGGGGCGTCGCGCTGATCCGTGCTACAGGCCGGTTCCTTGATCAGCCGGAGAGCGGGTGTTAGCACCGCCGGACGTCCGCGGGTTGCCTCCTTCCGCGCCGTCCCTGAGCCTCCAAGTGAACGCCCTCGCCCAAGCCCCTTCGCCTTCGCTTCCCAGTGCCGGCGTCATCTGGACCCGCACGCTGGAAGCCATCCGTCAGGAGGGCCTGCACTACGCCCTCACCTGGCTGGAGCGGATGCGCCCCATGGAGGTGCGCGAGAACGCCCTGGTCCTGGGCGTGCCGGACCGCTTCTTCCGCGACTGGGTGGATGACCACTACCGCTCCATGCTGGAGACGCACCTGGCCCGGCTGGAGCCGTCCCTGGGCCGCGTCGCCTATGAGGTCGTCGTCGGCCCGCCGCCGACCGCGGACCTGCCGCCCACGCCCACCGTCAAGGTGAACTCGATGCGGCCCGCGCGGCTCAACCCGCGCTTCACCTTCGACACCTACGTCGTCGCGGACAGCAACCAGCTCCCCGCCGCCGCCGCGCAGGCCGTGGCCCACCGGCCGGGCCACAACTACAACCCGCTCTACATCTACGGCGGCACCGGCCTGGGCAAGACGCACCTGCTCCAGGCCGTGGGAAACCACATCTGGGAGAAGGACCCCACCCAGCGCATCGTCTACCTCTCCAGCGAGCAGTTCACGAACGAGTACGTGGAGAGCGTGCGCGAGCACCGCATGACGGACTTCCGCCGGAAGTTCCGCGAGGAGTGCGACGTGCTCCTCATCGACGACATCCAGTTCCTGGGCAAGCGCGAGGAGACGCAGAAGGAGTTCTTCTACACCTTCGAGACGCTCTTCGGCCTCAACAAGGCCATCGTGCTCACCAGCGACATGGTGCCCGCGGAGGTCCCCGGCATGGAGGACCGCCTGCGCAGCCGCTTCGCCATGGGCCTGATGGCGGACATCCGCGAGCCCACCTACGAGACGCGCGTCGCCATCCTCCAGAAGAAGGCCGAGCAGGAGGGCCTCGACCTGCCGGACCCCGTGGCGCACTTCATCGCGAAGCACGTGCAGAAGAACGTGCGCGAGCTGGAAGGCGCGCTCGTGAAGCTGTCCGCGATGCACAGCCTCACCAAGCAGCCGGTGACGGAGGAGTTCGCGTCCCAGGTGCTGCGCGACATCCTCCCGGCGCAGCGCACCGTGGACGTGGAGGCCATCCAGCGCGAGGTGGCCCGCTTCTACAAGGTGACGGTCGAGGCGCTGAAGGAGGACCGGCGCCACAAGGCGCTCGCGCACGCGCGCCAGGTGGCCATGTACCTGAGCCGCAAGCTGACCAAGAGCTCCTTCCCGGAGATCGCCTCGCGCTTCAACAAGGACCACTCCACCGTCATCTCCGCCGTGCGCAAGGTCGAAGGCCTGCGGGAGACGGACGCGGCCGTGCACCGCGACCTGTCGGAGCTGGAGACGAAGCTCGGCGGCATGTAGCCCGCGTCAGGGCGCGGCCGGCTGTGACGGGGCGGAGACCTCCTCCAGCGTCCTGCCGCTCTCCTGGTCGCTGAGCTCCGCGGAGATGTCTCCCAAGGAGAGGATGCCCACCAGCCGCTTCGCCCGGTTCAACACCAGGATGCGGCGGATCTGCGAGGCCCTCATCTTCTGGGCCGCCTGGGTGAGGTCATCGTCGTCGTAGACGAACTCCACGCCCCGGGTCATCGCCTGGGCCACCTGGGTGCGCTCGGCGTCCAGCCCCTGCGCCACCGCGCGGATGACGATGTCCCGGTCCGTGACGATGCCCACCAGCTCGTCGCCGTCACACACGGGGATGGGGCCCACGTTCAGCAGGCGCATCTTCTCCGCGGCCAGCCTCAGGGAGTCAGACGGACGGACGACCTCCACGTCGGATGTCATCACGTCGCTCACTCGTTGCGTTGCCATGGCGTCTCTCCTGTGAGGGGTTCCTCCTTCAGCGTGGGCACCCGGCTGTCCACGGGCATGCGCCGCCATCCAGTGTGTCTGTCCATTTCCCCGGGCCTCGGGCATGGTGGGGCTTCGCGGGTCCTCCGGGGTCCTCGCATCGGGGCACCCGGCCGGAGGTGCTCCCCCTCACGCGTTGCTTCCGACATGCCCTCCATCCCCTGGTTGCGTACTTCCGGCCTCGCTGTCGCCGCGCTGTGTCTGTCTGCCTGTGACAGCGGCTCGGACACCACCGAGCTGCGCTTCGGCATCAACCCCTCGACCTACACGCGGCCGCTGACGGCGGAGTCCTCCTCCCGGCGGACGGCGATGGAGTCTCCGCTACCGCCCCCCTCCTTCCGCTCGGATGACGGCCTCGTGTTCACGGTGGAGTCCGCCAGCGCCACGCTGTTCGACGTGCGTCTGTATCTGCCTCCCGGGCGCGAGTGCTCGGACTACGAGGGCCAGTTGGATCCGTTGATCACCTGCACCGACGCGGTGGACGGCAAGCCCGGGATGCTGAGCGCGCGCGAGCCCCTGGAGGTGGATTGGATGAACGCCACCGTCCTTCCGGACTGGCCGCTCCGCATCCCCCCGGGAATCTATGGCTCCGTCGAGGCCCGCCTGGGCCAGAGCGCGCCCGCGCTCCCCAGCTTCAGCATGAACGCGAGCTTCACCTGGAAGGACCAGCGCCATGTCCTGGAAGTGGCCTTCCCCTCCACCGCGCCCCTGCGCTTCGAGGCACGAGATCCCCTGGACATCCTCAGCGGGGGCGAGAGCGCGCTCGTGGTGGGCAGCCTGGAGTTGACCACATGGCTCGACTTCATCCCCGTGGAGGCCTGTCTGGCTTCAGGGGACCTGACCCTGGACGGCACCACGCTGCGCCTGGAGACCGGGAAGGGTGCGTGCGCGGACGCCGCCGTGCGAATGCAAGACCAGATCGAAACCAGCGCCAAGGTGCTCCGCGCTTCCCACCGCTGACCGCCGCGGTCAGGAGTGGAGCCGGTCGGACAGCCACGGCAGCACGGCGACTCCCCACAGCAGCGGACCGATAAGCCCCAGGACCAGGCCCGCGAGGGCCTGCCCCCGGCGGCCGATGGGCGGGGTGGCCGCCGGGTCCACGCGCTTGAGCGCCACCGCGCCGCAGATCACCGCGAAGGGCGCGAGCAGGGGCATGACCAGCGAGCTGTACCCCAACCGCAGGGCCTGACGGGCCATCGGGTTGTTGTAGCGCTGGTCCCACAGCGCCTTCAGCGCCCCGGGCGACACCGGCAGCCGGAAGAAGAGCTGGTTGCGCACGTCCCGGTGGACGTGCAGCCCGGTGAGCACGCCGGGGATGGCGCACAGGAAGTAGAGGAAGCGCCCGTCCGGCACCAGGGCATCCGCCACCACCGCCATCACCAGCGGCGTCACCAGCAGGGCGTGCCGCGCCCAGCGCTGGCCCAGGAAGAAGGCCACGCCCACCGGAACGGGCACCAGCGGCAGGAGCGTGAAGAGCGACCCCCTCGTCGCGCGCAGCCCCCACTGCGCCAGGGCGGCGGCCGTGGCCACGCAGAGCAGCACCGTCACGCCCCCCACCACCCACGCCCACTCATCGCGCCGGCCCTGGTAGCGCTGACGCAGGGCCTCCAGGTAGTTCACGTCCGGGCGCGCCGCGCACGCCTGGCAGTACAGCCGTGCCTCCAGCCCCGCCACGGACGTGGCGCAGTCCGCGCAGATGAAGCTCCCGCAGCGGAAACACGTGCCGCCCGCGGGCAGGTCCGGGTGGACCGCGCAGCGGCCCTGCGGGGACGAGGGCACCTCCAGGCTCATGGCCGCAGTGTCGCACGGCGAGCAACACCCGGCACCCCCGAGCCCACCCCGCCGCCTTCCGGCTTACAGCGCCCGGAGTGCGTGCTAAGCGCGCGACAGACCGTCCTGAACCGTGGAGGAACCTTGTCCCGATTGAAGGCCCTCGCCGCAGCGGCCCTGTTCGTGGGGCTTCCGGCGCTCGCGCAGACCCCCGAGGCGAAGCCGCTGGAGCCCGGCCGCGAAAACCTGGCCATCCCGTATGAGAAGTACACGCTGCCCAACGGCATGGAGGTCATCCTCTCCGTGGACCGCAAGCTGCCCGTGGTGGCCGTCAACGTCTGGTACCACGTGGGCGCCTACGACGAGACACCGGGCCGCACCGGCTTCGCGCACCTCTTCGAGCACATGATGTTCCAGGGCTCCAAGCACGTGCCGGACGACGTGCACATCGGCCTGCTGGAGCAGGCGGGCGCCACGGACCTCAACGGCACCACCAGCTTCGACCGCACCAACTACTACGAGACCGTGCCCAGCAACCTGCTGGAGACGGCGCTGTGGTTGGAGAGCGACCGCATGGGCTTCCTGCTGGACTCGCTCACGGAGAAGAAGCTCCAGACGCAGAAGGAGGTCGTGAAGAACGAGCGCCGCCAGGGCGTGGAGACGGCCCCCTACGGTGAAGCGCAGGAGAAGGCGTGGCAGGCGCTGTTCCCCGCGCCGCACCCGTACTCCGGCAACGTGATCGGGTCCATGAAGGACCTGGACGCGGCCACGGTGGACGACGTGAAGGCGTTCTTCCGCAAGTGGTACGCGCCCTCCAACGCGACGCTCGCCATCGTGGGCGACTTCGACCCCGCGAAGGCCAAGGCGCTGGTGGAGAAGTACTTCGCCACGCTGCCCTCCGGGCCCAAGCCCCAGCGTCCGGACGTGAAGCCCGTGAAGGTCACGCGCGAGACGACCCTCCGCCACGAAGAGAAGGTGGCCACGCTGCCCCTGCTCACCATGTCCTGGCTCACCGCCCCGTACCTGAAGCCCGGGGACGCGACGGCGGACGTGCTCGCCACCGCGCTGGGCACCGGCCGCGCGAGCCGCCTGTACCGCCGGCTGGTGCTGGACAAGCCACTGGCGCAGAGCGTGGAGGCCGTGCAGCAGAGCCAGGGCGCGCAGTCCGTCTTCTCCATCGAGGCGGTGGCCCGGCCCGGCGTCACCACGGACACGCTGAAGAAGGAGATCGACGCGGTGCTGGACGAGGTCCGCGAGGAAGGCGTCACGCAGGAGGAGATCGTCCGCGCGCGCACCCGCTATGACACGCGCCAGCTCGCGGGCCTGCAGGCGGTGGGCGGCAGCGGCAGCAAGTCCGACACGCTCCAGAGCTACAACCAGTTCGTGGGCGAGCCCAGCTACGTCGCGCAGGACCTGGCGCGCTACCAGGAGGTCACCCCCGACGCGGTGAAGCAGTTCGCCAACGACGTGCTGCGCCCCGACGCGCGCGTCGTGCTCCACGCCGTGCCGTCCGCCGGCAGGGCCGCTCCGTCTTCCGCCCCGGGCAAGGAGGCCCGCTAGTCATGCACCGCCGAATCCTCACTGCCCTCCTCACGCTGTCCATCGCCGGCTGCGCCACCACGAAGCCCGCGGAGACGCCGGCTGAAACGGCGCCGGCCGCGCAGCCGCAACCCCAGACACCGGCTCCGGACGCGGAGGCGTTCCGCGACCAGCCGCCCGCGCCCGGCAAGCCGCCGGAGCTGGTGCTGCCCACCTTCGAGCAGGCGAAGCTGGACAACGGCCTCACCGTCATCGTCAGCACGCGCAAGGAATTGCCGCTGGTGTTCGTGGGCATCGCCTTCGCCGCGGGCGTGTCGCAGGAGCCCGCCGCGAAGCTGGGCATCGCGGACCTGTCCTACCGCATGCTGCTGGAGGGCGCGGGCAAGCGCGACACGGTGGCGCTGGACAACGCGTTCGCGGACCTGGGCGTGTCGCCCGCCATGTCGGTGGACCCGGACGGCGCCTTCGTGGGCGCGCGCGTGCTCACCCCCAACGTGGACGCGGCGATGAGCCTGCTGTCGGACGTCGTCCTGCGGCCCACCTTCGACGCGAAGGCCTTCGAGCGCCGCAAGAAGCAGCAGTTGGGCGAGCTGGTGCGCCGCATGGGCGACCCGAACTTCCTGGCGCAGCAGGCCTACTACCAGGCGGTGTTCGGCGCGGACCACCCGTATGGCCACACGTCCGGCGGGACGCCGAAGACGGTGGAGGCGCTCACGCTGGCGGACGCGAAGAACTTCTACACGAAGAACACGGGCCCTCGCGCCGCGGCGCTCATCATGGCCGGTGACGTGACGCTCCAGCAGGCGGTGGAGTGGGGGAAGAAGTACTTCGGCGGGTGGAAGGGCGGGGCCGTGGCGCCCAAGCCGCCGCCCGCGCCGCCCGCGCCGCCGCGCCAGCAGGTGCGCGTGGTGCCCAAGCCGGGCCTGGAGCAGACGGTGGTGCTGGTGGGCCGCCCCGGCCTCTCCGCGGGCCACCCGGACGAGTACCCGCTGGAGCTGGCCACCACGGTGTTCGGCGGCTTCTTCGGCAGCCGGCTCAACATGAACATCCGCGAGGACAAGGGCTACAGCTACGGCGCCAACGCGCACCTGGGCACGCGCCTGGGCGTGGGACCGCTCACCGCGTACGCGGCCGTGCGGCAGGACGTGACGGGCCCGGCGCTCCACGAGTTCATCCAGGAGCTGGCCGGCATCAAGTCCAGGCCCATCACGGAGAAGGAGCTGGCCGCCGCGCGCGAAGGCCTCATCCGCGGCTTCCCGGGCGCCTTCGAGACGGTGGAGGGCCTGGGCGGCAGCGCCGCGCAGCTCTACTTCCACCGCCGCCCCATGGACGACTTCAAGCGCGCCGTGGAGGGCCTGGAGAACGCCAGCGCCGCGGAGGTGCAGCGCGTGGCCGAGTCCTACCTGGACCCGGCCAACATGCAGGTGGTGCTCGTGGGCGACCCGCTGGTCATCCAGGAGCAGGTGACGCCGCTCCACCTGGGCAAGCTCACGCTGGTGGAGACGCCGGCGTCAAAGCCTGCCTCCAAGTAGCGGAGCGCCTCACCTCAAGGTGCGGAAGCCGGGGTCCCGACGCGGGTGTCGGGGCCCCGGCTTTTTTCATTCCCGGGTGGGCTCGTTCTCTTCCTGCTGGCGGGCCTCGGCCTTGAGGCGGCCGCGCTCCTCGCGCTCCTCGTCGTCGATGTCGTCCATGACGCTCTGGGGGTTGTTGCGGGGGCCGCCGACGGGGCCGTCGCTGTCGAGCGCGAACTTCTGCTCCTCGGTGGAGTGCTTGGCGTCGTCCGCGTACAGGGGCTTGGTGTCGTCCGCCTCCAGCCCGCCCTCCACGCGGTCCTTGGCGAAGCCAGGCTTGTGGGCGGTGTCGCTCTTCTTGCGGGTGGCCATGGGTTGCTCCGGAAGGGGGTGGGACAGCTCACACACTCACAATGTCGGCAGCCCTGGCCGCGAGCACCACGGTGGGGACCGTGGGGCAGGGGATTGGTTGCCCGCCCCCTGACCCTGGCGCGCGGAAAGCGGCTAGGATGGGGACTCCATGGCCGGACGCAGCGGGAACAGCCAGCGGCACGAGGGGACGACGTCCCCCGTGGGCGCGCGCGCGCGGACCGTGCTGACCGAGACTTGCACTCGCACCGGCCTGACTCCTCGCGGAGCGCGGACCGCCTGACTTCCGAAGTGGACCTCCTGGAGGTCCCTCCTTCCGAACCCGGCCCCGCGCTCCTCCCGAGCGCGGGGCTTTTTCGTTGCCCCCACACCCGTCAGCAGCCACCCCCGAGGACCCGTATGACGCCGCTCCCGATGTGCCGCCCCAGCCCCCGAGTCCCGCCGTTCCAGAAGGAGGCCGTGTCATGCGCGTGATGAAATTCGGTGGCACCAGTGTCGGGGATGCGGAACGGATGCGCGGCGTGGTGGCGCTGGTGGAGGAGGCGCGCAAGGCCGAGCGGGTGATGGTGGTGGCGTCCGCGGTGTCGGGCATCACGAACCTCCTGGTGGAGGCGGCGAGGGTGGCGGAGGAGGGCGCGTCCGTGCAGGAGGCCTGCGCCCGGTTCGACGACACGCACTCCATCATCGCGAAGGCGCTGAGCGTGGACCTGAAGCCCGCGCAGACGCGGCCGCTCGCGGAGGGGTTGGTGGCGTTGGGGGTGGAGCTGCGCGGGCTGTTGCAGGGCGTGGGGTTGCTGCGGGAGTGCTCGCCGTCCGTGCTGGCGCATCTGTCGGGGCTGGGGGAGCGGGCGTCGTGCCTGCTTCTCACGGCGCTGATGGAGGCGCGGGGGCTTGCGCCCGTGAGCGTGGACCCGAGGCAGGTGCTGGTGTGCTCGGGAGATCCGCTGCAGGCGACGCCCCGGCTGGAGGAGATCCGCGCGCGGTTCGCGCCGCTGCGCGAGGACGGGCCGGGGCTGATGTTGATGCCGGGCTTCTTCGGTGGGGATGCGCGCGGCAAGACGATGTCGCTGGGGCGGGGAGGGTCGGACTACTCGGCGGCGCTGGCGGCGGCGGCGCTGGACGCGCGGCTGTTGGAGATCTGGACGGACGTGGACGGCATCTTCAGCGCGGACCCGCGGCTGGTGCCGGAGGCGTTCGCGCTGGAGGAGGTGAGCTTCGAGGAGGCGATGGAGCTGGCCTACTTCGGCGCGAAGGTGCTGCATCCGAAGACGATTGCCCCCGCGAGGGAGCGGGGCATCCCGGTGCGGGTGTGCAACAGCTTCCGGCCGGAGCACCCGGGCACGCGGGTGACGGCCACGGCGCCGGCTTCGCGGCACCCGGTGCGGGGGTTGTCGTTCCTGCCGGACATCGCGCTCATCAACATCGCGGGCGCGGGGTTGAAGGGCGTGCCGGGCACGGCCGCGCGCGTCTTCGAGGCGATGGCGATGGCGTCCATCTCCGTGGTGCTGATCACGCAGGGCTCCAGCGAGTCCTCCATCAGCTTCTGCGTGGGGGAGGCGGAGGCCCGGCGGGCGGTGCTGGCGCTGGAGGACGCGTTCGAGGTGGAGCGCGAGGCGGGGAAGGTGGACCCCATCGAGCACCAGCCGGGGCTCGCGGTGCTGAGCATCGTGGGAGACGGGATGCGGCACCGGGTGGGCGTGGCGGGGACGTTCTTCAGCGCGCTGGCGGACGTGGATTGCAGCATCGCGGCCATCGCGCAGGGGTCGAGCGAGCGGAGCATCTCCGCGGTGATTTCGCGGGAGGACGGGCCGCGTGCGATGGCGCACGTGCACCGCAAGGCCTTTGGCACCACGGAGGTGGTGGAGCTGCTGGTGGCGGGCGTGGGCACGGTGGGCGGGGAGCTGTTGCGGCAGATCCACCAGCAGGCGCCGAAGCTGCGGGCGCACGGGTTGGATTTGCGGGTGTGTGCCATTGCCAATAGCAGACACAGCCTGGTGGCGCCGGAGGGGGTGGCGCTGGAGGGGTGGAAGGCGCGGCTGGAGGCGAGCGAGTCCGGGTTCACGCTGGACACGTTCCAGGCGTGGGCGAAGGCGAGGCGTCCGGGCCGGCCCATCTTCGTGGACTGCACGAGCAGCCAGGACGTGGCGTTGGGTTACCCCGCGTTGATGGCCTCCGGGCTGCACGTGGTGACGGCGAACAAGAAGGCCAATGCGGGGCGGCAGGAGCACTGGAGGGCGCTGCGGGAGACGGCGGCGCGGCACCAGCGGAGGTTCCTCTACGAGACGAACGTGGGGGCGGGGCTGCCGGTCATCGACACGTTGAAGAACATGCTGCGCACGGGAGACACGGTGCACCGGGTGGAGGGCATCCTGTCCGGTTCGCTGTCGTTCATCCTGGGGCTGACGGAGGCCGGGGTGCCGCTGTCGAAGGCGGTGGGCACGGCGATGGAGAAGGGCTTCACGGAGCCGGACCCGCGAGACGACCTGGAGGGCACGGACGTGGCGCGCAAGGTGCTCATCCTGGCGCGAGAGCTGGGGCGGTCGCTGGAGCTGGAGGAGGTGGCGCTGGCGTCGCTGTTGCCGGAGGAGTTCGACGCGAAGGGACCGCTGCCGGAGTTCCTGGCGCGGCTGCCGCAGGCGGATGAGCTCTTCCAGAGACGGGTGGACGCGCACCGGAAGGAAGGCAAGGTGCTGCGCTACGTGGGCAGCGTGGGGCCGGAGGGCGTGCGCGTGGGCCTGGTGCCGGTGCCGCTGGAGCATCCGCTGGCGGCGGTGAAGGGAGGCGAGAACGCGCTGAGCTTCCTGTCGGAGCGCTACAGCCCCACGCCGCTGGTGATTCGAGGCTACGGCGCGGGCGCGGCGGTGACGGCGGCGGGGGTGCTCGCGGATGTGCTGCGATTGGTGGAGGGGCCGTTGCCCTGAGCACGGATGTTAGGCTTTTCCGCCATGGGGAAGAGCCTGACGTTCTGTGCGCTGGTGCTGTGGATGGCGGCGTGCGCGTCCAGCACGCCGCTCCAGCAGCGCTGGGATGAAGCCGAAGCGGAGTGCGGTGACGCAAGCAGCGACGCCTGTGTGACCCTGGTCTGCGGGGACACGGACTGCGGCTTCTTCCGGTGCGAGGACGTGCCCGGAGAGGTGGTGCTGGCCCGGGGGCTGCCGCCCCGTCCGCCACCCGTGGCCGTGGCTCCCGCGCCGGGAAGCGGGCCCCGGCGCAACTGGGGCGGCGCCATGGGCCTGCCGGGTGACGCGGAACCCGTGATGGTGTTCCCCTGGTACGGGAACCCCAAGCCCGTGCCTCCTCAGCGGCAGTTACCGGCGGGGAAGTTCGAGAAGCACCACATCTTCCCGCAGGCCCCGGATCTGGCCAGGTGGTTCAAGGATCGAGGCGTCGACATCCACCAGTACACGATCCCCATCCCCGTGCATGTCCACCGGCGCATCCACAGTGGTGGGCCCAAAGGAGGCATGTGGAACGAGGCATGGCGTGAATTCAGCACAGACAACCGGAACGCCTCACCGCAGGAAATTTTCCGACATGCTGGGGAACTCATCTATCGCTTCCAACTGCTGGGTGGCCCCATCCAGCAGTACAACTGACCCTCCACTGCGAGGATCTTGAGTCCATGACGCGCTTTTTCAGGATGCGCACCGATAAGGTGGCCAGGAACTCTTTCAGTGGGGATTTCGATGCCGCACCGAAGTGGGGCCTGCCGGGGATCAAGGATTGCCCGGGATGCGGGGCCACCTGGTCCACCTGGGGAGACCATTACCCTGCGGTAGACCTGTCGGACCTTCCCGAACGAGGTGAGTTCGAAGAACCTCGGCCCGAGCCCTTCCACGAGTTCGCGCGTCTCCGGGAGCTGGTACGTCCATTGGCACCCTCAGGTTCCGAGCTTGCCCCCGGGACGACCTTCGGCCCGCTGGTAGGCCGTGCGTCAGGTCAGTTCGCGCCCTTCTCAGGGCTCGAAAGCTGCTGGATCCTCGTGCGCCGGGACGCCTTCAACAGCCTCCAAGCATCTGGCATCCGAGGCCTGCTGGGATGCAAGACAGAGCTGCGGTTCCGGCAGAAAACTCATCCGGACATCCTCGACCTTCAACTCGAGCTGCGCGGCCGGATGCACCGCGACTGCCTTCCACCTGACCTGCCCCCCCCCTGCGCCACCTGCGGGCGCCTCGCCCTTCGCCTCCCGGAGGACCTCATCCTCGACGCGGCCTCCCTGCCCACGGACGTCGACCTCTTCCGTCTGGGCGACTACGGCACCGTCCTCATCGGCACGGAGCGCTTCAAGGACGCGGTGGAGCAGGGCGGTTGGACCGGCATCTCCTTCCGGGAGCTCCCCGTGCGTTCTTGAGGTCCCTGTCATTTGATGGCGCGGACCGCCTTGTCCGTGGCCTTCAGGTCGAACGCTTCCGGATCAAAGGAACCGCCGACCCACTCCAGCAGTTCTTCGTGATCTTCGTGATCCGGATCTCGAAGCGCCTCGAGCAGGTCTTCATAGCCAGGAACACCGCCGCAGTCGTCGGGCGGAGCAGCACGTGCTCCCGCGGTACAGGCGGGATAGCGCCTGCCGGGCTCAGGGGGCTGTACCTTCTTGACGCGGATGCGATGCACCCAGTCGTCACCAAAGTCATAGATGTAGCCAAAGACACTGCGAGCCCGCGGGCCGAGGTCCGCGACGGTGTACTTGCGTTCATCCAACAGCGGTGATCCGCCCAAGCTGAAGTCATCAGCATCTCCCTTGGCCAGATGTCCGTACTGTTGCCGTGAGATGTCCTCGAACATGTGCATGTGGCTGTTGGTCCAGCCGAATGCTGCTTGCAGGATGGCGTGCAACTTCGAGAGTGGCGTTTCGCTTCGGACATGAAGCTCTCGCCAGATGGCGGGGGCGATCTCGATCAACTCGACGTGCAGCAAGTGAATCGATGGCACGAAGGTTGTCTTCTTTCGGGTGGCCATGAGTGGAAACCTCGTAGTTGCCCCCGCCATGAAGAGAAATCGTCCCAATGATTGATGGAATGGCGTGCGTTGAGAATGACACGGTCGCCTAGGCTTTTCCGCCATGGGGAAGAGCCTGACGTTCTGTGCGCTGGTGCTGTGGATGGCGGCGTGCGCGTCCAGCACGCCGCTCCAGCAGCGCTGGGATGAAGCCGAAGCGGAGTGCGGTGACGCAAGCAGCGACGCCTGTGTGACCCTGGTGTGTGGGGACACGGCCTGCGGCTTCTTCCGGTGCGAGGACGTGCCCGGAGAGGTGGTGCTGGCCCGGGGCCTGCCGCCCCGTCCGCCACCCGTGGCCGTGGCCCCCGCGCCGGGAAGTGGGCCCCGGCGCAACTGGGGCGGCGCCATGGGCCTGCCGGGTGATGTGGAACCCGTGATGGTGTTCCCCTGGTACGGGAACCCCAAGCCCGTGCCTCCTCAGCGGCAGTTGCCGGCGGGGAAGTTCGAGAAGCACCACATCTTCCCGCAGGCCCGGGACCTGGCTGAGTGGTTCACGAGAAAGGGGATCGACATCCACCAGTACACGATCCCCATTCCCGTACACGTCCACCGGCGCATTCACAGTGGAGGATCCAGCGGTGGCTTGTGGAACAAGGCCTGGCGCGAGTTCAAGAACGAGAACGACCTCGCTCCACCTCAAGAAATCTTCAAGCATGCCGGGGAACTGATCTATCGCTTCCAGCTCCTGGGTGGCCCCATCCAGCAGTACAACTGAGCCTTCATCCATCCGAGGCCTGACGGTCCATGCCCCCCTTCTTCTGGCTCCGCGACGACGAAGCAGCCACATCCCGTTTCAGCGGAGACTTCGATGCCGCACATAGATGGGGACTTCCTGGCCTCAAAGATTGTCCGGGGTGCGGCCTGACGTGGAGCCAATCAGGGCGTCAGTACCCAGCCGTGGACCTTTCACTCATCCCCGAGCATCGGGAATTTGAAGAGCCCCGGCCCGAGCCGTTTCATGAATTCGTCCGTCTCCGCGAGCTGGTGCGCCCGCTGGTGCCACCGAGTGCATCGCTTTCTCCCGGGACAAGCTTCGGTCCGCTCACGGGCACTGCGTCCGGTCAGTTCGGGCCGTTTACCTGGCAGGGGACCTCGCTGATGCTCATCCGCCGCGACGCACTCGACGGTCTCCAGGCCGCGGGCGTTCGTGGGCTGCTGGGTTGCAAGACGGAGCTGCGGTTCCGGCAGAAGACGCCCCCAGACATCCTCGAGATTCAGATCGAACCGCGCGGCCTGCTGCACCGCGACTGCCTTCCTCCCGACCTGGAGCCGCCCTGTCCCACCTGCGGACGACAGGGTTTCCGCCGTCCGGACGACCCCATCCTCGACGGTGCTTCGTTGCCCACGGACAGGGACCTGTTCCGCTTGGACAACTTCAGCACCATGATCATCGGCACGGACCGGTTCAAGGACGCGGTGGAGCAGGGCGGTTGGACGGGCATCTCCTTCCGGGAGCTCCCGGTCCGCTGACGCTCTCAGCCCACGGTGGGGAAGGGCGGTGGCTCCACCACCACCTCCATGGGCAGGTTCTCCTTCTCCGCGATCCACTTCACCCACAGCTTCGGACGCGCGGTCGTGTCCCGGTGCTTGGGCCGCTCCAGCCGGATGGACAGCCAGTTGCGGTCCCGCAGGTACAGCTCCTTGCCCACTGGCAACAGCTCCGTCTGCAGGAACCCCGGCAGGTCCTCCCTCGAATCCTGCGACAACGCCAGCATCCCCTTGAACGCGAGCCACCCCGGCGGCGGATGCACGATGGGCGAGGACGTCGCCTGTTCGATGAACACCTCGCCCACTGTCCCCAACGCGGGCACCAGGTGGTCCGGGTTGCGTGAACGCACGCGCGCCCTCGCCCCCACGTGCACGTCCCCGGACAACACCGTCACCGCGCAGTAGGACTTCTTCGCCAGCGAGAACAGGTTCATCAACAACCGCGTCCGCTCGCCCCGGTGCACCGAGGACTCCCACTGGTCCAACAGGTCGTCGCGCAGTTCGACCCCGCCTCCGCTCATCCGCTCCATCGCCGGACCGAACCGCAGGTGCACCAGCGGCACCGACGACACCACCAACACGTGCCGCGCCTTCTTGCCGTTCTCCGGCCGCTGGCGGTGCTCCTCGCGCCACGCATCGAAGGCGTCCCACTGGGACCGGCTCATCACCGTGAACTCGGTCTGCGGATGCGCGTCCCCGGTGTCCAACACCCGGCTGGTCCGGCCGCTCCTCAAGTCCAACAACACCACGTCCAGGTCGCAGTCCGCCGTGGAGAAACAGAACGTCTGGAAATAGTGCCGCGCGGGCTCCACCACGCCCCGGTCGTCCGGCTCGCGCGCCTTCGCCGGCTGCTCCAACCAGCCCCGCTGGAAGGCCTCGAACGCCCGCGCCGCCGCGCTGTAGATGGCGCGATACCAGGGCGCCTGCTGGAGGTCCTCGTGCGAACCCCACCCATCGAAGATGTCGTGGTCGTCCCACATGAACAGCCCCGGCACCCGCCGCAGCAACGGCGCGATGCCCTGGCTCCCACCCCACCGCTCCCGGTACAGCCAGACGTACTCCGCGAACAACCGCTCCGAGAACCCGTCCGGCACCGGCAGCTTCAACCGCTCCGACCGGGGCAGCTTCATGAACGCGTTCAACACATCCAGCGTGTTGTGCAGCGAGTCCGCGTAGAGCTGATCCCCACCCCCGAGCAGCAACTGGAAGCCCGGCGTCTTCGCCGGGTCCGTGGGCTCCCGCTCGTGCTGCTGGAGCATCCGCTCCCAGAGCGCGAAGGGCTGCGCCAGGTTGCTCCAATCACTCGCACGGCTGGCGCCGTTGCAGGAGAAGAACGCGATGTTGGGCGACACGCCCTTCGCCGGGACGACCACGTCGGACACCACCAGCGGCTCCGGCAGGATGACCTTCGTGGACCACGGCCGGTCGTCTCGCGGCGGCGGACGCTCGAAGGTCACCGGCACGCCCGGCGTGTCTGGCGATTCGAAGTGATAGGACAACCGTCGGGCCTCGTCCGTGCGCGGAAGGACGACCTCCCAGCGCCACACCACGCCCCGGGTGTCCTTGGGCAGGGCGGTGAGGTCCGCGGCGGCCTTCACCTCGTCGAAGACGGCGACCTGGTGGCCCTTCGCGTCCCGGAAGCACAGCCTCAACGCCGGGGGCTTCTTCGCCGACGTGCTGTCCAGGAACACGTTGACGAAGAAGCTCCACACGTCATGGGACTTCGGGTCCGGCGTGGCCTGCGCCCGGGCGTACAGGAGGGGCCCCAACAAGAGCTTCATGGGGAAAGCCTTGCATGGACGCCCCGCCCCGTCGACGAAGGCGCCTCACCCCTTCGGCGGAGGCACCGCGAGCGGCTGGTACGTGCCGAAGCTCCAGACGTTCCCCTCGGGGTCCAGCGCGCTGAAGTCCCGCGAGCCGTAGTCCGTGTCGTGCAGCTCCATCGCGATGGTCGCGCCCGCCGCCTTCGCCCGCGCGTACAGCGCATCCGGGTCCGTCACCACCACGTAGATGCCCAGGTTCTTCAGGGGCACGTCCTTCGACGCGGCCATCTTCAGCCGGCCGCCCTCCGCGCCGCCGAACATCACCAGCCCGTGGCCCAGCGTCAGCTCGACATGGGCGATGGCGCCGTCAGGCTTGCGGTAGACGACCCGCTCCTCGCAGCCGAAGGCCTGCTTCAGGAAGCGCAGGGCGGCTTCGGGGTCGGCGTAGTGGATGAAGGGATACAGGCTGGGCAGGGACATGGTGTGTCTTCCTTTCACCGCGCATCCTGCCCATCCGCCCGCGGACCTTCTTGGACGGATTTTACCTACGCGCCGGATTCGAACCCGCCCGCGTCCGGCAGTGCACGGCGCAGGAGGGCGGACGGCGGCCCGCCGGTGAACTGGCGGAAGTCCCGGTTCAGGTGCGCCTGGTCGAAGTAGCCCAGCTCCAGCGCGAGCTCCGCCCAGCGCACCGGGCCCCCGGACTTGATCCGCTCCACCGCCCGGTCGAAGCGCAGCAGGCGCGCCAGCCTGCGCGGAGGCAGCCCCACCTGCTCGTGGAACTGGTGGATGAGGTGCTTGTGGCTGTGGCCCAGCTCGGTCGCCAGCGTGGCGATGTCCACCTGGCCTCCCGTCCGCTGGATGCGCTCCACCGCCCACGTCACCCCCGCGTCCACCGCCGGCCCCCGCTCCGCGCGCCTCAAGAGGAACGCGTCCGCGAGCGCGAACCGCGCCGCCCAGTCCCGCGCCTCCGCCAAGGCCTCCACCAGCCGCCGCGCCTCGGCGCCCCAGAGGTCCTCCAGGCCCGTCACCCGGTGGGACAGCTCGTGCATGGGCAGGCCGAAGAGGCGCCGGGCCCCCAGCGGCGTGAGGTTCACCTGGAGCCCGTGGGACTCGCCGTTGTGCTCGGTGGTGCTCCAGCGCTCGTCCAGCCCCGCGACGAAGCCGGAGCGGTGCCGCGTCACCCCGCCCGCGTCGTCCAGGTGCTTCAGCAGCGGGCCGAACTCCAGGATGAGCACCACCTGCACCCCGGGCAGCTCCTGCCGGCGCATGGGCTGGGGCATGGCCTCGCGGAAGCCGCAGTAGTCCCGGATGAGCGGCGCCAGCGCCGGGGGCGGCGTGGCCAGCGCCATCTCCCAGCCGCCGCGCTCGGACGCGTGGCGCACCACGCGGATGCGATGCATGCGGCGGGAGACTACTTCGAAACCTTGCTCAGGAAGCCCAGCAGGGCCGCGTGCCACTTCTCCGGCGATTCGAAGTGGGGGATGTGGCCCACGTTGGGGAGCTCCACCAGCGTGGCGCCCGGGATGGCCGCGGCGGTCTTCTTGCCCAGCGCCGGGTACTGCCCCAGCTTCGGCAGCAGCGCGGGCGGCACGCTGCCCTTGCCCACCACCGTGCGGTCCTCCTGGCCAATCACCACCAGCGTGGGGACCTTCACCCGCGGGAACTCGTGCACCACCGGCTGCTCGTAGATCATCGTCTGCGTGGCGGCGGACACCCAGGCCAGGCGCGGGTACTCACCGCTCAGCGTCTGGCGGTAGAGCACCTGGACGTATTCGTCGTACTCGGGCTTCCACTTCACGTAGTAGCCGCGCTGGTACTTGCGCAGCCCCTCCTCCGTGGCCTTGAGGTTCTCCTGGTAGAGGTCCTCGGTGGACTTCCAGGGGACGGACTCGCGGTAGTCCTCCAGGCCGATGGGGTTCTCCAGCACCAACTGCGTCGTCACCTCCGGGTACATCAGCGCGAAGCGCGTCGCGAGCATGCCGCCCATGCTGTGCCCCACCACCGCGGCCTGCTTCACCCCCAGCTCCTCCAGCACCTGCCGCGTCAGCGACGCGAGCGTGTGGAAGCTGTACGCGATGGCCGGCTTGGACGACTTGCCGAAGCCGATCTGATCCGGCACCACGACGCGGTAGCCCGCGCCGGAGAGGACGCGGATCGTGTCCTTCCAGTACGCGCCGAAGAAGTTCTTGCCGTGCAGCAGCACCACCGTGCGCCCGTTGGCGTTGGCCGTGGGCTTCACGTCCATGTACGCCATGCGCAGGTCCTGGCCCTCCAGCTTGACGGGCAGGAATTGCACGGGGGCGGGGTAGGGGTAGCCCTCCATGCCCAGGCCCAGCGCCTCCGGGGCGCGCTTGGACTCCTGCGCGTTCGCGGCGGGCGCGGAGAGCAGCAGGGCGGAGAGCAGCAGGGCGGGGACGCGGACGGACGGCATGGGGCTCCTTCGGCGACGGGACGCGAGGGAACGGCAGTCTGGCCGCGACATTCCCCCGCGTCGCGGTTTTCAGAACGCCCCGCCCTCCCGAAGGTTGATGCCGAACTCCAAGGAGCCCTTGAGGCAGAGCATCATGTGCATCCAGCCGCCCGCGTTGTCGTAGGACGCCTTGATGCCCTGCTCATCCGGCTTCCATCCAGACTCGCTGATCTTCACCAGCGTGTTGCCCGCGTCCAACGGCACGAAGTTCATCTCCACGCGCGTGTTGTAGCCGCCGTCCGCGGGCCACTCGAAGACGATGCGCTCGTGGGGAGTCACCTCGCGCGTGATGACGTCGAACTCGCCCGGCGCCTCCGCGAAGCTCCACTTCACCGTGGTGCCCGCCGCCAGCGGACCGCTGCTCGTCTTCACGAAGTAGCCGCTCAGCTTCGCGGGGTTCACCACCGCCTCGAACACCTGCGCCACCGGCTTGCGGATCTTCAACTGCACCTGGAACTTCGGCTCCATGGGGCACCCCTTGCCGTGAACTGGTCCTGCCCGCAAATAGGTTATAGAAATATAACATGTCAAGGAGTGACGACCGGGACGACCTCATCTTCAAGGCGCTGGCGGACTCGCGCCGCCGGGCCATCCTGGACCTGTTGAAGGACGCGCCCCGCACCACCGGGGAGCTGTGCGAGCACTTCGAGAAGACCCTGGACCGCTGCACCGTGATGCAGCACCTGAAGGTCCTGGAGAAGGCGGAGCTGGTGCTGTCCCACAAGGAGGGGCGCACGCGGTGGAACCACCTCAACGCGGCGCCCATCCAGGACATCCACGCGCGGTGGATCAGCTCCTACGCGACCCACGCGGTGAAGCTGCTGACGAAGCTGAAGCGGGACCTGGAGGAGGACTGACGTGCGTCAGTGCGCGCTGTCGGAGAACGGCTGGACGTCCGCGGCCTGGGCCAGCGGCTCGTTCTCGAAGCGCGCGGGCTTGAGCAGGCGCGTGGTGAGCACCAGCGCGAGGAAGATGGCGCTGCACGCGATGGTCACGAAGCGCAGGTTCATGCGGTCCGCCAGCGCGCCCTGGAACCAGACGCCCAGCGAATAGCCCGCGCCCAACACCATGCTGTAGAGGCTGCCCATGCGCGCCTGCAATTCACGCGGCACGCGGCCCTGGCAGGACGCGCTCAGGCTGCTCATCAGGACCAGGTAGTTGGCGCCCAGGAAGAAGATGCACACCGCCGCCACCTGGAGCGTGGGCGCCAGCCAGTACACGCCCGCCAGCACCGCGATGGTCGTGGCCGAGTAGCCGCGCAGCTTGCGCTGCCCGAAGAGCTCCGCGAGCGTGCCCACGCACAGCGCCGCCGTCACCGCGCCCGCGCCCTGGCACGTCACCAGCAGCGACGTGGCCGCCGCGCCCTGGCCCAACTCGCGGATGGCGAACACCGGCACCAGGCCGATGAAGGGCGCCACCAGCGCGGCCACGAAGAAGGTGGCCACCAGCACCAGCGAGATGTCCTCGTCGTCCCGCGCCACGGTGATGCCGCGGCGGATGCCGTCCCAGAGCGGCTCGCGCTTCGCGGCCTTGTCCCGCGCCGGCGGCACCACGCGCCACAGCGCCACCAGCACCGCGAAGAAGGACAGCGTGTTCGCGAGCAGCGCCCACGCGGGCCCGCCCGCCTGCAACACCACCGCGGCCAGCGTGGGCCCCATGATGCGGCCCAGGTTGAACTGCGCGGAGTTGAGGCTGGTGGACAGGTGCAGGTCCTCCGGCGGCACCAACTCCGCCAGCAGCGCGGAGAAGGCCGGATAGGTGAGCGTGCTCACGCACCCGTTGAGGAACGAGATGACGCCGATGATGGACACCGACAACTGCCCGCGGAACGCCAGCACCGTCAGCACCGCCGCGAGCACCGCCTGGAGCAGCGCGCCCAGCCCCGCGTACGCGCGCCGGTCGAAGCGGTCCGCCAGCGCGCCGCCCACCGGCGCCAGCACCACCGCGGGCAGGAAGGACAGCGCGACGATGGCGCCCGTCCACTCCGCGCGGCCCGTGGTCTGCGTGACGTACACGCCCATCGCCACCGTCTCCATCCAGGTGCCGATGTTGGAGATGAGCGCGCCCAACCACACGGCGAAGTAGCCGGGGTATTCGAACGGGCGAAGCGAAGTCAGTCTGGGCAGTCGATGAGCAGGCACGTCGGAGCCTGTCTTAGCGCACGCCGCACGCGCATGCCTTGCACGGCGCGGCACGCTTGGAGGCGCAATGAAGCGCACGGCAGCCCAGGCAGCAGCCCGGCTTCAACGAAGCGCGATGCGTGACATACAAAACACCCACGGAGGCCGAGGCGTCCGTGGGTGCGGGTGCGGCGTTGTCGTGAAGGCTCGGCGCTACGGCGCGGCGCTGGAGGCCGTGACAGGCGACTTGCGCGGAGAGACGCGGCCGTCGTCCGCGATGCGGGCGCCCGTGTCGGGGAAGTCCTCCGTGGTGAGCTTGCGCACCAGCGAGACGACGTTGGCGGCCGGGTCCGGCTGCGTGATGCCTTCGCCAACCTGCTTCGTCGGGAGGATGCGGCCGTTGGAGAAGCGGCCGTTGGCGTCCAGCTCCACCTCCAGGATCATGCCCAGGCCCTGCGGACCCTTGAGGTTGAAGCGGCCGTAGGTGGCGAAGTTGCCCATGGAGTAGGCGATGAGGCGGCCCTGGTAGAACTCCATGGCGCGCGCGACGTGCGGGCCGTGGCCGAGCACCAAGTGCGCGCCCGCGTCCACCACCGCGTGGGTGAAGGCGCGCAGGTCGCCGCGGTCCTCGCCGAAGAACATCTCCCTGCCGGCCGGGACGTGCAGGGCCTTGCCGCCCTCCGCGCCGCCGTGGAAGGAGACGATGACGATGTCGTGCGTGGCGGCGGTCTGCTTCACCAGCGCCGTGGCGGTGGGCAGGTTGTTCAGGTGGTTGCAGCCCGCGGACGTGTGGAAGGCCACCAGCCCAATCTTCAGGCCGTTGCGCTCCACGGTGGCCACGCTGCCCGGCGGGCCGCTCCAGGCGATGCCCAGCGCGTCCAGGGTGGACTCGGTGGCGCGGCGGCACTCCTCGCCGAAGTCGCCGGAGTGGTTGTTCGCGGTGGAGACCACGTCCACGCCGGCCTCCTTGAGGTAGTCACCGAAGGACGTGGGGGAGCGGAACGCGTAGCAGTTCGCGGGCGAGCGGCACTTGGTGGTTTTACCGGTGTCGCAGAGCGGCCCTTCCAGGTTCACGAAGGTGAGGTCCGCGTCCTCCAGCAGGGGGCGCACGGCCGCGATGACGCTGCCGCCGCCCTCCGGGGGCAGGTAGCCCTCCGGCACGGTGGTGCCGAGCATCAGGTCACCCGCGGCGCGGATGCGCAGCTTCGCGCCCGGCGGCGGGGGCGGGCGGGGCGCGCTGTCCACCGGCTGCGCGAGCTTCGCCTGGAGCGCGGCCTGGTTGCGGGCCTGCGTGAGCGCGCCCTCCAGGTCCGGCTGGCTGGGATTGAGCGCGCGCACCTGCGTCCACTGCGTGAGGGAGTCCGCCCAGCGGCCTTCCACGGAGTACGCCCAGCCGAGCTCCCAGCGGCAGTCCGCGCGGGACGGCGCGGCCTGCACGCACGCGGACAGCTCCGCGATGGCGGTGCGCGAATCCTTGGACTGGAGGGCGGCGACGCCCCGGGCGTAGTGCTCGTCCGGGTTGCCCACGGTGGCCAGGCCGGACGCGCCGGCCTTGCCGTGCATCGCCATGGCCGCGGCGCGCAGGGCCCCGACGCTGGCCTCCACGGCGATGCGGCCGGCTTCGGAGAGGGAGTCTGTCTGGCTTTGCGCGGCGCCGGTGGCCGGCACCGTGGCCGGCTCGCGGGGCGGCGTCGGGATGGACTCGGCGAAGCCCGCGGGCATCCGCACCGCGACGGGCGTCTCGGAATCACTGGCACGGGTCCGCGTGGCGGCCGTCACGGACGCGAGGCCCGCGACTTCGAGCCGCCCGGCGCTCGTATCCCGGATGACGGAGCGCACGGAGGCCACGCCCGCTTCGGCGAGGCGCGCGGTGCTGGAGGGCTCGGCTGTGGAGAAGTTGGGGACAGACGCGGCGGGCGCGGCGAGCGCCAGCATCAGCAGGACGGACGGGGGGGCCATGGCCCGCGCATCTTACGGGATGCGGCGGGGGCAGGGGCGCCACCGGCGGGCCCGGTTCGCTGGCAGCCGGGCAGGCGACACCCCCACACCCCTCCAAGGCCCCGGCTACCCCAGCGCGTCGAGCAGCATGGAGCCCCGGCGCTGACGGGGCAGCAGCCGGAAGTGCCTCAGCTCCCGGCGCTTCACCCGCCGCTCCAGCGCGCTGTGCAGGGACAGCCGCCCCGGCCCGCGCATCAGCGTCCCGAGCGCGATGGCGATGAGCGCCACGTTGAACTCGTAGCCGCCCTTGGTGATGTCGAAGCCGTTCTTCCTGTGCACCTTCGCGATGGCCATCGCCTGCGTGACGATGACCGACACCGCCGTGAAGCGCGTCGCGATGCCCAGGATGGAGCTCACCCCGGCCACCAGCTCCGTGATGCCCGTGGCCAGCAGCCACTGCTTGCCGGGCTTGATGCCCAGTTGCTCGAACATGCCCGCCTGCTGCTCGATGCCCTCCTTCTTCAGCTTCTCCAGGCCGTGGTGGATCATCGTCGCGCCCAGGGACAGGCGCGGGGGCAGCAGCGCGGCCGACTTCAGCAGCGACGGTTGTTCGTTGAGCATCGTCACGTTCATGGGGCTCTCCTCGTCGGGACGCGGACGTCCGGTGGGTGAAGTGCCCCTTACGTTGTGATGCATCCCCCCATCCGGCCCCGACGCTCGCAGGGCCCCACGTCCGGCGGCCGGGCGCTCAACCCCCGCTCCGCTCCGCCAGCGGCACGTCCATCAGCGCCGCCACCTCCGCGCCGTACCCGCCGGCTCCGTCACCATGCACGATGAGCGGCGGACGCACGGACAGGCCCCGGTCCTGGTCCCGCAGCGCCTGCACCAGGAAGCGCGTGGCGGGCGCGTCCACCCGCGCGTGCACGGCGCGCAGGACCCGGGGGAACAACCGCGCGCCCGCGAGCACCCCCAGCACCTCCGCCAGCCGCGCCGCCGGATACACCAGGCTCACGCCGCCCCCGGGCCGCAGGGCATGCCGCGCCGCCGCGACCACGGACGGCGCATCGCAGGCCACCTCCGACTTGGACACGGCCCGCTCCGCGTCCGGGCTCACCACGCCCGCCTCGGCCCGGCGGAACGGCGGGTTGGACACCACCTGCCCGTACGCCCCGGGCGTGAACAGCGACCGCGCCTGCCGCAGGTCCCCGAGCACCGGCCGCACCCGGCCCTCGCACCCGTTGAGCGCCACCGCGCGCGTCAGCCGTTCGTGCACCGCGGGCTGGAGCTCCAGCGCGTCCACCGGGCCCGCGACGCCGAACTGCTTCACCAGGAGCAGCGACACCACGCCGCTGCCCGCGCCCAATTCCAGCACCGGCCCGGGCAGGTCCTGCCCCTCCGTGGCCGCGAAGTGCGCCAGCAGCACCGCGTCCAACGTGAAGCGGTAGCCCGCGCGGCGCTGGAACACGCGCACGTCCGCGGTGCCAATGGAGTCCAGCGTCTCGCCGTCCTCCGGCATCCTGTCGGGAGCGGCCACGTTCAGCGCGCGCCGTGCATCCGCTCGGCCACGTCCAGCACGCGCGCCTCGCAGGAGACGCCGTCCAGGTGGCTGGCCTCCACCAGGCCCGTGGGGCTGGTGACGTTCACCTCCGTGAGGTAGTCGCCCAGCACGTCGATGCCCACCAGCGTCAGCCCCTTCTCCTGGAGCGACGGCTTGAGGCGCTTGCAGATGTAGAGGTCGCGCTCGGTGATGTCCGCCTTCATGGGCGTGCCGCCCGCGGCCATGTTGCCCCGGTGGTCCGCGTCCGACGGCACGCGCAGCACCGCGCCCACCGGGTCTCCGTCCACCAGGATGATGCGCTTGTCGCCCAGGCGGCTCTCCGGCACGTACGCCTGCGCGAGGATGGGCTCCTTGAAGCCCTGCGTGAGCAGCTCCACCATGGAGCGCGCGTTGCGGTCCCCCGGCGCGAGGAAGAGGATGCCCTTGCCGCCGAAGCCATCAATGGGCTTCAGGATGGTGCCCTGCGCGTTCTTCGCCGCGAACTCCAGCACCACGGACAGCTCGCGCGTCACGCGCGTCTCCGGCATCAGGTCCGGGAAGTTCAGCGTGAAGAGCTTCTCGTTCGCGTCGCGGATGCCGGACGGGTTGTTGATGAAGATGGGGGCGCGGTCCGGACACAGCTCCACCAACTGCGTGGCGTGCAGATAGTCCGCGTCCACCGGCGGGTCCTTGCGCAGGAAGAGCACGTCCAGCTTCGACAGGGGCCGCACGTCCTCGCCCAGCACGTCGAAGTGCTGCCCTGGCTCCCGCCTCACCCGGACCCGGCGCATGCGCGCCTCCGAGCACCGGCCGTTGAAGCGCAGCCAGCCCTGTTCGAAGTAGTAGACGTCGTGCCCCCGCCGCTGGGCTTCCAGCATCAGCGAGAACGTCGTGTCGTGGTCCACCCGCACGCTCTCGAGCGGGTCCATCAGGAAGCCAAGGGAGAGGGCCATGTGGGGGCGGAAGATAGCGGACGCCCTCCGCCCGTGCCGCTCCTTCGCGCAGGTCCGTCCACGCCGGAACGGACAGGGCCCTAGCGGCCCGGCAGCTCCCTCAGCTTGAGGTTGAGGCGCACGGGCTTGCCCGCCTCCACCGGCACGGCGAGCACGCGGCGCTTCTTGTCCTCGCCCACCAGGATCAGCTCCGCCTGTCCCACCGGCAGGGACTTCTTCACCAGCGGCGCCTGCCCCAGGGACTTGTTGTTGAGGAAGACCTCCGCGGGCTCGTCCAGGAAGAGCGTCACCTCGCCCTTGCCCTTGCCCTTGCGGCTGCCCCGGTTGGCGGTGGACTCGTCCCGGTCGTTGTCCCGGTCCTTCGGGGTCCGCTCGCGGTCCTTGTCCCGGTCGCCGGCCCTGGAGTCCTTGTCCGCGTCCGCGACGGCCGCGTCCGCGTCGGGCGCGGGGGCGTCGGGCGGACGGATGGGGACCATCGCGCCCAGGCCCATGGGCGGGGGAGGGGGTGCCTTCTCCTCGGCCTCCAGCAGTTGGGTGAGCCGGAACGCGCCGTAGGCCAGGCCCAGGAACAGCGACAGCGACAGGAGCGCCCACACCGCGCCCAGCTTCGAGCGCTTCACCGGGGGGGCGGTCTCGTCGCTGCCGGGGCTCTCCGCGCGCAGCTTCGCGATCTCCGCCTTCTTGCGCGCCTCCACGACGCTGAGCGCGGTGGCCTTGCGCTCCGGCAGGTAGGGGCCGTCATCCTTCTGGAGCGCGCGCTTCGCCGACGCCAGCACCTGGCTGCTCGTGGTGACGTCCGCGCTCTCCAGCAGGGACCGCGTGGCCGCCATGCGCTCCGCGAACAGGCCCTTCATGAGGGCGGCGCGCTGCTCGGCGTCCATCAGCTTGCCGCCGGCCGCCTTCTCGATGGCGCGCGCCATGTCCCGCCCGGACGGGTAGCGGCGGTCCACGTTGCGCTCCAGCGCGCGCATCACCACGCGGGAGATGTCCTCGGAGATGTGCGGCAGCAGCACGGACGGCCACGGGATGGCGTCCTCGAGGATCTTCACCATCTCGTCGCGCTCGGTCTTGCCCGCGAAGAGCCGCTCGCCGGTGATGAGCTCGTGCATCACCACGCCCACGGAGAACAGGTCGCTCCTGCCGTCCAGCGGATCGCCGCGCACCTGCTCCGGGGACATGTAGCCGGTGGTGCCCTTCACCGTGCCCACGCTGGTGCGCTCCAGGCTGTTCTTCGCCTTGGCGATGCCGAAGTCGAGCAGCTTCACGGTGCCGTCGTACGTCACCATGATGTTCTTCTGCGCCACGTCGCGGTGGATGACGGGGCTCGCCTCGCCGCCGGGGGTCGTGAAGGTGTGCGCGTAGTGCAGCGCCAGGCACACGTCGCGGGCCACGGACAGGGTGAAGGCCAGCGGCACCGGCTGGCGCTTCTTCAGGCACGCGCTCGTGACCTGGTTGAGGTTCTGCCCGCCGATGAACTCCATGGCCAGGTAGAGCCCGTCGTCCTCCTCCCCCAGGTCGAACACCTGCGCGATGTTCGGGTGGTTGAAGGCCGCGGTGATGCGCGCCTCGTCCAGGAACATGCGGACGAACTGATCATTGGAGCGCGCGTCCGGGAGGATGCGCTTGATGACCACGTACTTGCGGAAGCCGCCCGGGCCCGACGTGTAGCCCAGGAACAGCTCCGCCATGCCGCCCACGGTCAACTGCGTGAGCACCTCGTACTTCCCGATGCGCTCGCCCCGATGGAAGTCGATGAGCTCATCCTCCAGCGCCTTGGGAAAATGGCGCCCGCGTCGTGAAGAAAGCAGGGCCGGACCATAACAGGGCTGTTGCATCCGGGGTCCTTCCTTGCCGGTGTCACGCCCCCCTGATCCCTGTGGATCACCTGTGGATGGTGTGGGCGGCCCTGTGGACAACCGGGGGCTCAAGGGCCCGCCTGTGGATGCCCGGGGGAAACCGGCAACTTGCCCACATGTAGCAGATCGCCGATTCGTGAATGAATCCGGAAGCTTGCTGACTTGTCCCCAACTCGGCTTCCCCTACTGCTTCCACCAGTTGATCAACACTCCAATTAGACTGGTGAAAAGAAGCGGGGCCCGTGCACAAGTCGGAGACCGACAGGCATCCGGCCAGGGGACTCGCTGCTACAGGAGCGTGGCGCGAAGCCGCTCCAGCAGGCCGGGCAGCTCCTGGAGCAGTTGCCGGTCCAGGCCCTCCAGCGCGGCGCGGTGCATGACCAGGTCCTCCGGCTCCCGGTCCGTGGCCATCATGCGCTGCAGGCCCCGCAGGCGCTGGTTGCGCTGGACCAGGCGGGCCAGGGTGTCGTCCAGCTCCTCCGCGAGCGCCGGGTCCAGGTGCAGCTCCTGGCCCACCAGCTCCCGGAGCTGCTCCACGCGATAGGTGAGCTCCCAGCTCTCCTCGTAGCCCGCGCGCCGGGGCAGCATCTGCCCATACGTCCACCGCTCGCTCACCCGGGCCTCTAGTGCGGCCGGGGCCGGGTGAGGCCTGTCAGGGACAGCCGGGTGCGCGTCGGGTCCAGCTCCACGTGCATCCGGCAGTCCGCCACGTCCAGGCGCAGGGTGTAGGGAGGACAGGCGGCCTGCCCCGAGTGGGCCTCGCAGGCGCGAGCGCCCATGCGGAACAGCTCGGCCAGCACCGCCCGCCGGACCTCCGCCGACAGCCCGTTCACCGTGGACTGCACGCCCCGGGCGATGAGCACCGTGAATGCCTGCAATCCCGGAGAGTCGTGTGGCGGGCCAGCCAGGGTCATCCCCGCGCCCGTTGCCAGAACCATACCCTGCGACAGGCCTGTCGTTCCGGGGGGTTGGAAGGACCCAGGGCCCTGGGGGCTGAAAAAAACCCAGGCAGGGAAGTGCCCAATCCTGAAGCCCCGGGGGGTGGGGTGCCGTGGGACACGGGGATGGAGAGGGGTGTAAAGGCAGGGGACGGAGGGGTCGATGGCGCGCACGCGGACGGTGGGCAGTGGGGGCCGGACGGCCCTGGCAATGGCCCTGGCGGCCCTGGTGGCCTTCGGAAGCGCCTGCCGGGACGAGCCCCCGCTGACGGGCGCCCGGAGCCTCCTACGGGTCTCCCAGGAGGCCGTGGCGTTCCCGGCCAGCTACCCCGGGGTGGAGCGGGGGGTGGAGCTCCGGGTGGTGAACGCGGGCCGGACGACGCTGGACGTGGAGTGGACGGCGCTGGCCGCCCCCTTCTCGGCGGACGGGCTGCCCACGCGGATGGGGCCGGGGGAGGTCCCGGTCCGGCTGTCCTACCGGCCGGAGGCCACGGGCGTGCTGACGGCCACGCTGGTGGGCCGGGCGCCGGGGGGCGGGGAGGTGCGGGTGGAGCTGCGCGGGGAGGCGAACCCGTACCCGGACTGCCCCACGCCGGTGGCCTGCCACACCTCCACGTTCGACGTGACGACGGAGCAGTGCGTGGAGACGCAGGAGCCGGACGGCACCGCGTGCGACCCGGGCAACGCGTGCATCCAGGGCGCCACGTGCACGGCCGGGCGGTGCAGGGGGACGGAGCGCGTCTGCGACGACGGCGACGCGTGCACCACGGACGTGTGCAGCCCGCTGGACGGCTGCACGTCGGTGCCGGCGCCGCCGTGTCCGGGGGACGGGAAGTGCCAGGTGGGCGCGTGCGACCCGAAGGTGGGGTGCACGCTGGCGAAGGCGCCGGACGGGACGTTCTGCGGCCCGGAGCGCGGCTGTGACGCGGCGGACGTGTGCCTGGACGGGGCGTGCCAGCGCCGCGACCCGCCGGACAACTTCACCTGCGCGCCGGCCAGCCCCTGCCAGGGCCCGGGGAAGTGCAGGGGCTCCGTCTGCGAGCGCCCCGCCGCCACGGCGCTGGCGCCGGACTGGACCTACGACGCGGCCTCCAACGGGGAGTCGCTGCACGACCTGCTGGTGGGGCCCACGGGGGACGTGACGCTGGTGGGCTTCTTCGTGCCCGCGCTGCTGGACGCGGCGGGCCCGGTGCCGGTGCGCGCGAGCACGTCCGGGCGCCGGTGCATGCTGTGGAACGACCGGCTGCTGTGCATGGACCTGCCGCTGTCTGGGCAGGTGTCGCTGCTGGACCGGGTGACGGGCTCGCCGCGGTGGACGTTCGACCTGGCGACGGCGCGGCCGGACTTCACGCAGGGGCTGACGACGGTGTTCATGGCGCGGCTGGGGGTGATGCAGCCGGACCGGCTGGCGGCCCTCTTCGAGGCGTACCCGGCGGGCACGTCGCGCGACACGCTGTGCCGGCAGTACTTCCTGGTGGTGTTGGATGCCTTTGGCGGCATGGTGTCCGCGCAGGCGCTGCGGGACCCGCTGCTCGCGGAGTGCAACCACCCGCATCCGTATGGCGTCGCGTCCGACGCGGCGGGGGATTTGTACGTGGCGTTCGGCCCCACGCAGAACGTGGGGGCGCCGCTGTACCCGGGAGCGCCGACGTTGTTGATGGCGTTCTCCCAGGACGGGGTGCCGCGCTGGCGCAAGACGGAGGCCTTCGCCGCGGGGGAGCTGGCCATCGTGAACGGGCTGCTGCTCAACGAGCGCTCCACCCAGGCGCTGCGCACGCAGGACGGGCAGGCGGTGGGTTCACGGTCCTTCCCCCAGGGGTTGGGCCGCGCGCTGGCGACGTCCTCGCACGTCATCCCCTCGGCCTCCGAGGACGCCGCGGGCGGGTGGACGCTGGAGGGCTACGCGTTGCCGGAGCTCACGCCGTCCTGGACGCACGGGTTCCAGGGGTGGCCGGGGCCGGTGGCGCCGGAGGCGCGGCTGGCGAACTGGGAGACCTGGCCGGGCCAGCCGCCGGAGACGGTGGTGCTGGGCACGGGCATGAGCGCGGCGGGGCCGGTGCTGTTCGCGGTGAGCGCGAAGGACGGCGCCGAGGTGTTCCAGTGCCCGGTGTCGAACGCGTCCACGCCCGCGCAGTTCCTGGAGCTGGGGCCGGACAGCGTGGTGATGATGGACGGGGCCACGTCCTGCGGCGATTGCGATCCGCCGTATGCCTACAGCCAGGCGCGCTTCCGGCGCTTCCCGGTCCCCGGCCTGAAGCCCGCGGAGGAACCCTGGCCCGGGACGTTCGGCGGGCCAGGGCACGACCATCACGAGGACCCGGTGCGCGGGCGCTGAGTCCTCGTGGCGTGCATCACGGCGTGAGCGCGGTCCAGTCGCTGTTGGGCACGGAGACGGAGAAGTTGTACGTGCCGTTGGTCCAGCACAGGCCGTAGGGGCCCAGTTGGCTGCTGTTGCTCGCGTCGAGCGCGGGCCACGCGCTCACGGTGTAGATCTGGATGCCGGAGGAGCGCACGCGCGGGAACGCGGGGCAGCGCTGCGCCACGTCCATGTAGGCCTCCGTGAAGTAGCGCTCCTCGCCGTCCAGCACGCGCACGTACTTGCCCTTCCACGTCGCGTCCATGCCCTCGAAGGTCTGCCAGCCGGTGGCGCCGTCGAAGCCGCAGTGGTCCCAGACTCTCCGTCTGGAGTTGAGAGGGATTAAAGCAGCTTAAGTTGTTGAACTAGTAATAATGGATTACCGCCAACCGGCGAGGTTCAAGATGCGCCCTTCGCGCAATGTTCCGTCCACGTCGCGCGTGAGGGGCAGGCCCACCGCGGTGACATGGTCGGGCCGGGTGCGCGTGAGCCACCCCAGCCAGGCGCAGAGCGCGGCATCCAGTTGGTCGTGCGTGCACGTCCCCGCGTCCCCGAAGCGCAGTCCGGCTTCCTCCAGCAGGGCCTGTCTGCGGGCGCGTCCCTCCGGCGTGGACTTTGCCCCCAACTTCTCCACAGCCAGCGCGCGCCAGGTGGCGCCGGGGAAGGCCTCGAACAGGCGCGCGTGTGACAGCGACGGCGTGTCCAGGTCCAGCAGGGGCACGCGGGCGTGGGCCCGCAGCGCGGCGAACAGCAGCACGCCGCCGCGCACGAAGCCCGCGAAGGGCGCGCCGGGCACGGGCAGCACGTCCGGGGTGCGGCCCGGGGCGCGCAGCCGCGCCTCCGCGTCCCGCACCTTCGCGCCGGGGTTCGCCAGCGCCTGCGGCCCGTCCACCACCACCACGTCCCCGGGCTCCACGGCGAAGGCCTCCGCGAGCGCCTCCGGGTCCAGCCCGTGCCCGGCCCGCGCCGTGGGCCAGACGCGCTGGGAGAAGCGCACGCGGCCGTCACCGTCCACGACGGCCTCGTCCACGGGGCGGGGCGCGCGGGCGAAGGGGTCCGTCAGGTCCCAGCCCACGAAGCGGCGCGCGGCCGTCATCGCGTGCCTTCCCGCTGCGGGGCCGGACACCGGGCGTTATGTGGGGCCGCCTTCACTTCCACCCAAGGTGACACGCACATGCACTACCGTCCGCTGGGCCGCACCGGCCTGTTTGTCTCTGAACTGTGTTTCGGCGCCATGACCTTCGGCGGCGAGGGCATCTGGAAGAACATCGGGCAGCAGGGTCAGGCGGAGGCGGACGCGCTGGTGGGCCGGTGCCTGGACGCGGGCATCAACTTCTTCGACACCGCGAACGTGTATTCGAACGGGCAGTCGGAGGAGCTGCTCGGCAAGGCGTTGGCGCAGAAGCGCTCGCAGGTGGTGCTGGCCACCAAGGTGCGCGGCCGCATGGGCCCGGGCCAGAACGAGACCGGCCTGTCCCGCTACCACCTCTTCGACTCCGTGCACGCGAGCCTCAAGCGCCTGGGCACGGACCACATCGACCTCCTGCAGATCCACGGCTACGACGTGGCCACGCCGCTGGAGGAGACGCTGCGCGCGCTGGACGACCTCGTGCGCCAGGGCAAGGTGCGCTACCTGGGCGCGTCCAACCTGGCCGCGTGGCAGTTGATGAAGGCGCTGGGCATCAGCGACCACCGCGGCCTGTCCCGCTTCGAATCGCTCCAGGCCTACTACTCCATCGCCGGCCGCGACCTGGAGCGCGAGCTGGTGCCGCTGATGAAGGACCAGCAGGTGGGCCTGATGGTGTGGAGCCCGCTCGCGGGCGGCTTCCTCTCCGGCAAGTACCGCCGCGGCGCCGGAGGCCCCGAGGGCGCCCGCCGCACCACCTTCGACTTCCCGCCCGTGGACCGCGAGCGCGCGTACAACGCCATCGACGTGATGGATGAGGTCGCGAAGGAGACGGGCACCAGCGTGGCGCGCGTGGCGCTCGCGTGGCTGCTGCACCAGCCGCACGTCACCACCGTCATCCTCGGCGCGAAGACGCAGGCCCAACTGGAGGACAACCTGGCCGCGTCCGAGCTGCGCCTCGGCTCCGAGCAGCTCGCGAAGCTGGACGCCGTCTCCAAGCTGCCCCCCGAGTACCCGGGCTGGATGGTGGAGCGTCAGAACGCGGACCGCCTCCCCCCGGCCCGCTGAACCGGGTGCTCGCGGAGTCCCGCACGTCCGGACTTTTCCATCATCGCTGGATGGACCCGACCTGCCGCGTCTCAACGACGCACCGTGTGAAAGCGGTGCCTTCTTTTTTACAGTCCGTTGGGGACGGCAGGCGCGGTGGAAGGCGGGTTCCCCTGCGAGTCCTGCGGCGAAAGCGACGCTGGGTGTTTGGGATTGGGACGGAGTCCCGATATCTTGGGGACTGCGAAGCGTTCGGTCACTCGAGCGCGTTCCATGGGGCCCACGCGCCTGTCCGGCGGCACTGCGGTGCGACCGGCGGTCACGTGGAAGGTAGGACGGTCGCCCGGATGACCTTGGAGGTCCGGTGTGCGGCGTCCTCTTTTGCTTCGTGGGGGGCCTATCCGGGCCCCGGGAACTCCCCGGGGCCCGGCTAACCTTTCCCGGTCCCGTGGCTAGTTCGAGGCGTCGAGGCGCGAGCCGCCGCTGACGTCCACGTTGGTGTTCTGGGGCCGCTTCGACAGGCGGATGATGCTGCCGCCGGAGGCGTCACCGGAGACGCTGGAGGGGGCATCGGCCTCCACGATGGAGCCGCCGCTGGCCTCCACCTTCAGGTCGGTGACGCCCTGGAGCTTCTGGGCGTGCACCTGCGCGCCGCCGCTGGCCTCGGCCTCCAGTTGGGTCGCGCGGCCGGTCAGGGTGATTTCGGAGCCGCCGCTGGACTCGGCCTCCACCTTCGTGGCGTCCACGCCGCGCACGGTGAGGACGGAGCCGCCGCTGGCCTCGGCGTCGAGCTCGCCGGACGCGGTGACGTCCGCGTTCATGTGGCTGCCGCCGCTGGCCTCCACGTGGTCGATGCGGGGCGAGGACACGATGAGCTTCACCCTGCCGTTGAGGCCGCTCCAGCCCTTGCGCTCCACGCGCGTGGTGAGGATGCCGTCCTCCACCTCCAGCTTGATGCGGGCGAGGTTTTCAGGAGAGCCCTCCAGGCGGACGGACTTGGGGCCCACCTTCACCTCGGCGTACATGCCGTGCCCCACGGAGACGCCGTGGAAGTCCTCCACCTGGCGCGTCTCACCGGAGCCCTGGGAGGACTTCACCGCGTCCTCCGCGTGGGCGGTGCAGGCGGTGGTGGCGAGGCAGCAGGCGGCGAGCAGGGACAGCGAGGACATCCTCATGGTCGGCTCCGGACGAGGCGCGAGGACGTGGGAGCACGTCCCGGCGGAATGCCTCGGGTACGGAGGACCCCGGCGGTTGATTGCGTGGTGCCGCGCGGACCGGTCCGGGCGCCGGACGGGGTCAGGGATTGGCCAGCATCTCCAGGGGGACCCGGACGGAGGTGATGTCGTCGGGTTTGATCTCCACGAGGAGCTTCAGGGGGCGGCCGGTGCCGTCCATGAGCTTCAGGGTGTGCCTGCCCACCGGGAGTGCGACCTTGGTGAGCGGGGTTTCTCCCAGGGAGCGGCCGGCCAGGGACACGCGGGCGGAGGGTTCCGTGACCAGGGTGAGGAAGCCCTGGGGCGCGGCCGCTTCGGTGGCGCTGTCATCCGGGGCTGGGAGGTCGGCTTCCGAGTCGTCGGCGGGCGCGGCGGTGCGGGGCTTGCCGCGGACCGGGGTGGCCGCCGGCTTGCGGACGGGGGTGCGCGTCTTCGCCTTCGGCGTCTGGGCGTCGTCGGTGGAGGAGTCGTCGCCGGGGGGCGGCGTTTCTTCCGTGGGCGCGGCGGGTTCAGCGGGAGGCGTGACCTGGGCGACCGCGGTGGAGGGTTCCGGCGCGGTGGGTTCGGTGGGGGTGGGCTTCGGGGCCTCGGGCTGGGGAGGAGGCGGTGGAGAAGTTGTGGATGAGTTCGTGTCCGGCTTGCGGGAGGGCGCGGAGCTCCACAGCGCGGAGACGCGGCCGCCGTCGAGTCCCAGGGCGACGGTGGTGCCGAGGCCCGCGATGGCGAGGAACACGATGCCGGCCGCGATGAGTCCGCCCCTGCCGCGGCGGGGGGCGGGGGACTCGGCGAGGAAGTCGTGCGGTTCGGTGGGGCGGTTGGAGGCGCGCGTCGGGGTGGAGCGGGAGGGAGGCGAGGACTGCTTGCGGTGAGAGGACGGCGAGCGGCGGACCGCGGGAGTCTTCTCGGGGGCCTCTTCGGCGGGAAGGGACGGCACGCGGGAGATGGCCGTCTCGCTGTCGTTCAGCAGGGCCTGCGGCGGGGTGTGGGGCTGGGTGACGCGGAGGCTGTCCTGCGTGGAGGACCGTGAAGGGCGGGGACGGGAGTCCTCGGCGCTGGTGTTCGATGCGTCGCGAGCAGGGCGGGCACGTGCAGCGTCGGAGCTGTTCGCGCCATCGCGGCCCGACCGGGCGCGTGTGTCGTCGGTGGATCCGTTCGAGACATCGCGGCTCGACCGAACACGTGTGTCGTCGGTGGATGCGTTTGCGCCATCGCGGCCTGACCGCGCACGTGTGTCGTCGGTGGATGCGTTTGCGCCATCACGACCCGACCGAGCACGTGCATCGTCGGTGGATGCGTTCACGCCATCACGACCCGACCGGGCGCGTGCATCGTCGGCGGAGCTGTTCGCGCCATCGCGAGGAGGACGGGGACGGGAATCCTCAGTGGACCCATTCGCGGCATCCCTCGCGGAGCGGGACCTCGCATCCTCACCGGACGGACTGAACGCCTCACGCGGCGGTCTGGGCCGGGCCTCCTCGGGCGACGCGTTGATGGACTCACGCGGCGGACGGGGCCTCGAGTCCTCGGCGGATCCATGGGACGCATCACGTCCGGCGCGCGAACGCGGATCCTCGGAGCCGTTGGCGGAGCGCTGCCGCGCATCGTCCGAGCCTCCATCCCGGCCGGACCGGGCACGGCCTTCCTCGGACTCCCGTCCACCCCGGGCGCGCGGCTCGTCGGACGGCGGCACGAAGGCCGGAGGCTCCTTCGCATGCCGTGCCTTCGGGTCCTCGGGAGGCTGGGTGCCCACGCGCGACAGCGGCGTGAGGATGGTCTCCCCCTCGGCGTAGCCGGGGGCCGCCGTCACGGGCGCCGTGATGCGCAGCGATGAATCCAGCATCACCGGAGGCAGGGCCGGCTGGGTGCGCACGCCCGGTTCGGAATCCTCGGGCTGCGCGGACAGCTCATTCGTGGGCGGAGGCGACACCCGGCGCGAGGACGGCACCGCCGCGGGCTTGCGAACCGCCAGCTCCTCCGTCGTGTTGCGGCGGCCCCCCACTCCGGCGGCGGGAGCCGGCGACGCCTTCGCCGGAGCGGGAGCCTTGGCCGGCGCGGACGCGCGAGGCGGCAGCGCGGAGGAGATCTGCGGCATCGCCCCCGCGGGCGGGAGCGTGGCCGGCTCCGGGACGTCCCCGCCCCGGGCAATCACCTGCGCCACCTGCGTCTCGCTGGAGGTGCCGTCGCCGGTCGACTGCGCGCCCATGAGCAGCAGGCGGGTCTGGTCGCGGCGCTCGGCGAACAGGCGCAGCATCAATTCGCTGCTCTGTTCGGGGTGCCAGATGCGCTGCCCCACCGCGCGCTCGATGGCGCGCGCGAACTCCAGCGTGGTGCCGTAGCGGTCCTCGCGCCGCTTCGCGAGCGCCTTGAGGACGATGGCGTCCAGCTCCGGAGGCACTTCCTTGTTCACGCGCGAGGGCGGAGGCACGTCGCCGCTCAGCACGGCGTTCATCATGGCCTCGGCGCTCTTGGCGTAGAAGAGGCGCATGCCGGTGAGGCACTCGTGCAGCACCACGCCCAGGCTGAACAGGTCGCTGCGGGCGTCCAGCGGGTCGCCCATGATCTGTTCCGGGGACATGTAGCCGCTGGTGCCCTTCACCATGCCCACGGCGGTGCGGCCCGCGCGCGCCAGGCTCTTGGCGATGCCGAAGTCGAGCAGCTTGGTGACGCCCTCGTACGTCACCATGATGTTCTTCTCGGCGACGTCGCGGTGGACGACGGGCGAGGGCCGGCCCAGCGGGTCGGTGAAGCTGTGCGCGTAGTTGAGCGCCACGGCCGTGTCGCGCACGGACATCAGGCTGAAGCCGATGGGGATGGGCTCGTGGGCGGAGCGGCACGCGCGGGCCACCTCCACCAGCGTGGCGCCCGGGACGAACTCCATGGCGAGGAACAGCTCACCGTCCGCCACGTCCAGGTCGTACACGTGGGCGATGTGCGGGTGGTTGAACGCGGCCGTGACCTTGGCCTCGTCCAGGAACATCCGGACGAACTCCTCCTCGCCGCGGATGTCGGGGAGGATCTGCTTCAGCACCACCATCTTGCGGAAGCCGGCCAGGCCCTTCTGGGCCGCGAGGAAAATCTCCGCCATCCCGCCTGTCGACAGGCGGCAGAGCACCTCGTACTTGCCCAGCACCCGGCCACGGAACCCGTCCGGGGTGAGCGTCAGCGTCGTCCCAGCCATTGAAGGGGTCCGACTCTACACCGGGGCAGGCACCGGCGCGAAAGGCCCGGACCCCCGTTTCTGACCGGATGCCAGGGTTTACCCGAGGACCGCCTCCGGGACCGAGGGACAGCGGACCGGCGCATGGGGGCGCTGCTGGGCGTGTGACCGGGGTGCCCGGGTTGACCCTGCCGCGGGCTTCGAACGGAACCGGGGAGCGAGGCTGAAGACAGACACTGGGAAGCACCCTGGCTTCCAGTGACGTTCGCCCCGGCGTGGGCTACGACGGCACCGACATGGACACCTCCGCCTCCCCGCGCACCGTCACCGGCCGCGTCGACGTGCACCCCCGTGGCTTCGGCTTCCTCACCGTGCAGAAGCCCGGCACCCTGGAGGTGCTGTCCGCCTTCATCCCGCCCCCGGAGCTGAACCCCTTCTTCGCGGGCGACGTCGTCTCCGCCACCGTGACCGCTTCTGGCGAGGACCGGTGGACCGCATCCGGCCTGTCGCTCGTGGAGCGCACCCGCACCGCCGTCTATGGCGAGGTCGTGTCGCGCAAGGGCGCCTTCTTCCTGCGCATCGACCGCGAGGTCTCCAACACCGACTGGCCCCTGGACCCGGGCACCACCCCCGTCCAGCACAACGACGCCGTCGTCGCCCGCATCGCGGACGGCAAGGTCGTCCTCCTCTACCGTCTGGAGTCCGGCGCCGACCGCTCCCTGGAGCGCGTCATCGCCCGCCACGGCCTCCACCGGGACTTCCCCGCGGAGGTCGTCCAGGAGGCCCTCCGCGCGAAGGAGACCCCCCACGCCCTGGGCGGCGCCCGGCGCGACCTGCGCTCCATCCCCACCGTCACCGTGGACGCGCCGTCCACCCGCGACATCGACGACGCCATCTCCGTGCTGCCCGCCGGCCCTGACGGTGCCCTGCGCCTGCTCGTGTCCATCGCGGACGTGAGCGAGTCCGTGAAGGAAGGCACCCCCCTGGACCAGGAGGCCCGCGCCCGCGCCACCAGCGTCTACCTGGCCGGCCGCGTGCTCCCCATGCTCCCGGAGGAACTGTCCGCGCACTGGCTCAGCCTGGTGCCCAACGAGGAGCGCCACTGTCTCACCGTCGAATTGCGCATCGACCCCGACGGCCGCGTCACCTCCGCGGATGTCTATGAAAGCCTCATCCGCTCCTGGGCCCGGCTGAACTACGACGAGGTCGCGGCCTTCCTCGACGACAACGCCATCTCCCCCGCCATGGAGCCCGTGCGCGACGCCATGCCCTGGTTCCGCCTGGCCTCCGCGCGGCTCGCCGTGTCGCGCGGGGCTCGCGGCGGCATGGCCATGTCCCGCGACGAGGCGCGCTTCACCTTCGACACGGCCACGGGCGCCGTGTCCGGGCTCGCCGGGGAGAAGGACACCTCCGCGCATAACATGATCGAGCGCTTCATGGTCGCGGCCAACGAGGCCATCGCCACCTGGATGATGACCCGTGGCGTGCCCACCGTGTACCGCGTGCATGAGCAGCCGGATCCGCAGCGCGTGGCGGACGTGAACGCGTTCGCGCTGCACTCGGGGTTCGCGGCGGGCTTCGGTGCGCACATCACTCCGCTGGCCCTGGCCGCGTTCGACCGGCAGATCTCCGGAGCGAAGGCGGAGGCCGCGCTGCGCTCGGTGCTGCGCCGCTCGCTGGGCCCGTCCCGCTACACGGTGAAGCCGGGCCCGCACTTCGGGCTCGCGGCGCCGCTGTACCTGCACTTCACGTCCCCCATCCGCCGGTACGCGGATCTGGCCGTGCACCGGCTCATCAAGGCGTACCTCCACGGCCGGCGCGACTTCGTGCACGAGGACCCGGAGATCGAGAAGCTCTCCCAGCACATCAACGTGCGCGCCCGCTCCGCCAACCGCGCGGAGGTGGACCGCCACCACGAGCTGGAGGCGCGCTTCATGTCCACCCGCATCGGGCAGCAGTTCCCCGCGCGCATCGTGCGCGTGAAGCCCTTCGGCCTCGTCACGCAACTGGATGGCATGTGGGTGGAGGGCATGGTCCCGGCGGAAGGGCTCGCGGGCGGCCCCTACCGTCCGGACGCGCGCGAGCTGTCCATGGTGGGCAAGACGCGGACCTTCACCGTGGGCATGCCCATCACCGTGAAGGTCGTCTCCACGGATGAGCAACTGGGCCGGGTGGAGTTCGCCCTGGTCGAGTAGGGCCGTCAGGTTTGGACATCCCAGACACGGATGTCCAAGCCTGAAACACAGACACGCAATCCGCTCACCCCGCCAGCGGCAACCCGTCCGTGGACTCCACCAGGACGTTGCCGGGCACCCAGCCCACCAGCCCGGTGGAGGACCTCACCAGGTACAGGACCTCGCCCTTCGCGGGGACGCTCGCGGCCAGCACCTTCACCTGGGTGCCCTGCGCCGTCGTGGCCACCACCGCGGAGCCCGTGCGGCCCTGCGTCAGCGGGAACGACTTCTTCACCGTGGCCGTGACCTCCTGGCCGGGCGCGTACGTCACTGCGTACAGCTCCTGCGGCACGTGCACCGAGGTCGTGTCAATTGGAGTGGAAACGCGTCAGGCGGCGCGACGAGTTCCCTGCGGTAGCATGACGAGGTTGCCG
>NZ_JAIQDD010000036.1:0-84740 GCF_020036995.1 Corallococcus sp. AS-1-12
CGCATGCCACGCGCCCGCACCCGCTCGCCCTTGCCCACGTGCACCCGCAGCACCTTCGGGTCGTGCTGGGCCTTGAGTCGCACCAGGAAGTGGGCTCCGGCCTCAATCGCGTCGAGGAAGCGGCCGGTGTCCGTGTACCCCAGGTCCATGAAGGTGAGCGTGCCGGGACTCAGCGCCTCGTCGGGCAGGGCGCGCGTGTCCTGCGTGCGCTGCGGCGTCACGCCGTCAGCCACCGGCAACTCGTCCTTCAGCGACACCAGCGCGTGCCACTTGAAGGCGGCGGGCCTCGCCTCGCTGGTGGACGGGGCCCAGTCCGCTGCCAGCCGCTGCAGCAGCTGGCACGTGGAGTCGGCCACCTGCACGTCCGTGAATTCGTCCAGCAGTGCCCCCAACTCGTTGAAGGGCTTGTCCTCGCCGACGGCCTCTCGCACGGCCTGGACGGCCCGGCTCGCCACCTCGCGCATCAACTGCCCGAAGGCGTGGTTGAAACGCTCGAAGAAGGCGCTGGGCGACAGCTTTTGCCCGGTGAGCGCGATGTAATTGGCGAAGGCCGTCGTCTGCGTGCCGGGCATGGGCGTCACCGCGGCCACGGTGGACTCCACCAGCGCCACCAGGTCCACCTTGCGCTGGCGCTGCAACGCCCCCAGCCGGCGCGCGGCCTCCAGGATGTCCTCGGCCGACACCAGTGCCCGCAGTCCCTCTGCCACCTTCGCCCTCGGAGTGCTCTTCTTCATGCCGATAGAATGTTCCTCGTCCCTCCGTTTCGACGGGCCTGCCTGCTCGGCTGCACCTATGTCTTTGATTCTGCTTTGCTTTTCGCCGCCGCGTTAAACGGACGCGGATGGGGGACCCAGAGGAAGCCAGGTGGCGTAATCCTCCGCATCCAAGACGAGCTGGACGTCTGTTGCCTCTGGCCAGAGATCCCAGGATATCTCCCACTCAATGGGCTTCGCGCCCCACTCCACGGGAGAGGGCATGCTCGGAACGATTGCCCCATTCACCGTGATGAATTGCTTACGGCCCTTGAGGTGCAAGGGTTCATCCACGCCAGGAAGTGGGAAGGTGAAGAAGTCCGCAGGGAACACGCTGGGAAACATGGGGCCAGCGACTGCGGACGGATAGGTTTGATCCAAGAGCCTTGCGACGGCAGCACAGCTGAGAAGGGTTCCCTGGTCGGTATAGCCTTTGAATTGGATGGTGGAGTCAGAAGGGAATGTCATGTGAGGCGTTGAGAAGGGACTGGCCGTCTCCGCGCATTTTCCCTCGTTTGATTCCACCACGCTCCCAGCGCTAGAAACCACATAGCTGGACGAAAGGTTGTAGAAGCCGGAGTCGACGCTGCTGAGGCCCATGGAGAGGAAAGGAATCATCATGACCCGCAGCGGGGCCTGATAGAAAAGTCTGTCCGACCAGGTGAGGTTATTGGCCGGCTCACCGATGCTGCCGGCCGAACGGGTTTTGACGCGGTAGGTGCCGACCCAGTTTGTGACGGAAAGGACTCGGTCCTTGGGCGTTTCGAGCGCTTGAAGCACGAACCCTGGGCTAGAGGATTCTTGGGCGGGCTTGTCCGGCGCTTGGCACGCCGCGAGGAATGCAAGGCCAATGATAAGGCTTCGGCGAAGCTGGGCTGTCATGCTGGGAGTGTCTGCCTGGGTGAGGGTGTCTTGAGTTGCAGGCTTTCAGACGCTCCCGAGGTCAATCCCTGAGCTTTGCCTTCAAATTATTTCCAGACGTCTTCTTTTCAGGCGGACTGTTCCAGCTTGCGCAGCGTCTCCACCAGCTTCTGCATGCGTTCGTGGTGCGTGCCGGGCCAGAAGACGCGCTGGCAGCCGGGACACTGCTGGAAATGCCTGTGGCGTTGGGTCACGCCTTCCGGGACGCGGCCCTGCACTTCTTCCGGCGTCGCGGTGGACAGCGGCGCGTTGCAGGCGATGCAGCGGGAGAAGGGCCTCATGCGCGACGTCAGGCCGTACCTCCGCACCACCTCCACCAATTGGTGCGCTGGATCCGTCTCCCGCGGGTAGTAGCCCAGCACCACCTCCGAGCGCTTCAGCACGCCCAGGTCCCTCGTGAGCAGCACCCGCGCTTCGTCGCGGGACACGCGCGCCAGCGTGTCGTCTGGGGAATCGTTGCGCCAGAGGGTGTCTAAGCCGAGCATCCGCAGGAAGCCCGAGAGCCTCCCCAACCCCACGTCCAGGATGAAGCGCGGCATGTCCGGGATGGGCGGGCCTACTCGTGCCACCCGCGGCGCTGACGGATCCGACGCCGGATACACGTCAATGCGCGTGTCCGCTTCCGCCCTGTCCCCGAAGCCCACCGGCTCGCCGTCCACCAACACCACGTCCACCTCCGGATGCGGCGGACCCAGCGACTCGATGAGGTCCTTCACGGACGGGCTGCCCTGCAGGACGTGCGTGAACGTCTGCCCCCGGCGCTCCGGTGCGACGAAGTCGTTCAGTGCGCCGTGGATCCGCACCGTGAGCTGCCGTGATGACATCCTGGACTCCTTGTGTCCTGCTGCGTCGTAGCCGGCGCCCTGATGTCTTCCTTTGAATCCCCGCCTTCCCCAGCTAAGGGCCGGTGAAACTCTCGGATTCTTGAAACACGATGATGCAATCCTCACGGGCGGTCAGGGGACAGCCTTCCTGCAAACTTCTATAATCACGCGCCAGTCGGCGTGCCGAAGCCGATGGGTCACCCCCTCGACACCCTCGGAAGCAAGGATCCAGGCCTCGTATGGCAATAAAGCTCTCCCCGTTCCTCCGCCCCTTCCTGGCGCTGGGTTTCCTGGCGCTCGCATGCGGCGAGGGTGACGAGCCCATTCCTCCTCCGGACGCGGGGACCTCCTCCGATGCCGGGACCCGCCCTGACGCGGGCACCACCGAGGATGCGGGCTCCGACGCGGGAGGGTCCACGGACGACGCGGGCACCACCGAGGACGCTGGGACCGACGTGGATCCGGGCACCGATGATGCCGGCACCACGGAGGACGCTGGCACCACGGAGGACGCGGGCACCACGGAGGACGCTGGCACCACGACCGACGCGGGCACCACGACGGACGCGGGCACCACGACCGACGCGGGCACCACGACCGACGCGGGCACCACGACCGACGCGGGCACCACGACCGACGCGGGCACCACGACGGACGCGGGCACGACGACGGACGCGGGCACGACGGATGGCGGCTCGGACTCCGAGGCCGGCTACACGCAGATCCGCCTGATGGCCGCCAATCTCACCAGCGGCAACGGCCAGGACTACGACCCCGGCCACGGCATCCGGCTGATGCAGGGCGTGAAGCCCGACGTCGTGATGATCCAGGAGTTCAACTACAAGACGGACTCGGCGGCGGACATCCGCGCCATGGTCGATATGACCTTCGGCCCGGGCTTCTACTACTACCGCGAGACCGGCGCGCAGATCCCCAACGGCATCATCAGCCGCTTCCCCATCATCGACTCGGGTGAATGGACGGACACCCAGGTGTCCAACCGCGACTTCGCCTGGGCCCGCATCGACATCCCGGGCCCGCGCGACCTCTGGGTCGTCAGCGTGCACCTGCTCACCAGCGGCTCCGGCGTCCGCAACACGGAGGCCACCAACCTGGTGAAGTACATCAAGGCCAACGTCCCGGAGAGCGACTACCTGACCATCGGCGGCGACTTCAACACCGACTCCCGCTCCGAGTCGTGCATCACCACCTTCAAGCAGGTGGTCGACACCGCGGGCCCGCACCCCGTGGACAAGAACGGCAAGGACGGCACCAACGCCAGCCGCAGCAAGCCCTATGACCACGTGCTCGTGGACGCCGACCTGCGCCAGTACCAGGTGCCCACCGTCATCGGGAGCAGCACCTTCACCAACGGCCTGGTGCTCGACAGCCGCGTGTACACGCCCATCTCGGAGATCTACCCGGCGATGAACACCGACAGCGGCGCGTCCAACATGCAGCACATGGGCGTCATCAAGACGTTCCGCACGCCCAACTTCTAACGGGCGCTCCGGAAGGCAACGCGGGCCGGTCATCGGGAGCTCCCCGGTGCCCGGCCCGTGCCGTTTCAGAGCATGTCGCTCCACTTGTGCCGGTGGCGCTCCAGGAAGCGGGCCACCGGCGGGATGCGCGCCACCAGCGGCGTCAGCACGAACACCGCGCCCAGCCGCAGCGGCTTGATGACCTGCGTGGCCACGTAGGCCGCGCCCCACGCCCCCGCCTGCGCCCCGGCGCCCTCCGGCTGGAAGCCGGCGCGGATGGCCGTCCAGAAGCCCACCATCGACAGGCCGAAGCTCAGCCAGTACAGGGCGAAGGCCACCGGGCCGTACTCCAGCAGCAACGCCTTGAAGCGAGCCATCAACGGCGGCTTCGCCGCGGGGGGCGTGGTGGTTTCGGGTGGGGCGATGTCGGGAGTGGAAGGTTTCACGTCGGGCTCAACAGGCGCCATGGGCGCACCATGCCCGAAACGGGCGGACTCCGGGAGGGAGAGGGCAGGCGGGCCGGCGGCCTGCGGCCCGGGTCCGGGTTGTCAGGGCTCCCGGGGGCGCGATAGAGGTTCGGACACCCCATGAAAGCCTCCCTCCGTCTCCTCCTCGTGGTGGTCCTCGCCGTGCTGGCGGCGGATCAGGTGACCAAGTACCTGGCCGTGTCCCGGCTGACGGAGGCGCTGGATGGACGCAGCGGCCTGTCGCGCGTGTCCGGCTTCCTGAGCGAGCGGAACCTGGACAACGACCCTCCGGTGGAGGGCGTGTTCCGCAAGAACACCCGGCCGTACCGCTTCATCGAGGACTACTGGCACTTCCGCTACGTGGAGAACCCGGGCGCGGCGTGGGGCATGTTCTCCAGCCTGCCGGAGACGGCGCGCAAGGCGTTCTTCCACGTGGTGAGCCTGGTGGCGCTGGGCTTCATCCTGACGCTGTACCGGAAGACGGAGCCGTCGCAGAAGATGGTGCGCGTGGCGCTGGCGCTCATCACCGGCGGCGCGCTGGGCAACTTCGTGGACCGGCTCATCCGGGGCTACGTCATCGACTTCATCGACTGGCACTGGCGCAACCAGCCGGGCATGCGCTGGCCCACGTTCAACGTGGCGGACGCGGCCATCTGCGTGGGCGTGGCGCTGATGCTGCTGGACTCGCTGCGCCGTCCGGAAGCCGCCGCCGCGCAGCCGCTGCCCCAGGGCAGCAGCCCGCAGCCGTGACGCGCGGGGGTGGGCTGGTATAAGCCCTCTCCGTGCCGCGCAAATACGTCATCCTCCTCGCCCTCACGCTGGGCGTCATCGTGCTGGACCAGTGGACGAAGTACCTGGTCGTGCGCGACCTCACCACCCGCTTCGACGGGGCCACCACCCTGTCGGAGCGGCTGGGCGCGTTCTACTCGCCCGCGCAAGAACCGGGCTTCCGGGGCCTGCACTTCCAGCCGAAGACGCACGTGGAGGTGGCGGAGAACTTCTTCCGCCTGCGCTACGCGGAGAACCCGGGCGCGGCGTGGGGCATGTTCCGCGACCTGCCGCCGCACCTGCGCGGCCCGCTCTTCCACCTGGTGAGCCTGGGCGCGGTGCTGCTCATCGTCTTCTACTTCCGGAAGCTGTCCGGCACGGACCCCACGGAGGTGTGGGCGCTGTGGGGCCTGCCGCTGGTGCTGGGCGGCGCGCTGGGCAACTACATCGACCGCGTGGCGCGGGCCTTCGTCATCGATTTCCTGGAGGCCCATTGGTACGACAAGGCCGCCTGGCCGTCGTTCAACGTCGCGGACATGGCCATCTGCATCGGCGTGGGCATGCTCGTGGTGGATGCCTTCGTGCGCAAGGAGAAGCCGGAGTCCTCCACTCCCGCGAAGGCCGCGTAGTGGCGTGACGGGGCGGGGAATGTCCCTGCCGCCCGTCCCGGTTGTCCCCGCCGTTCGTCCGGGCCTCCCGGGCCAGAGGTCCCCCCATGCTCCCCGTCCTGCTGCGCCTGTCCTTCACCACGCTGTGGATGCAGCTCCTGCTGTACGCCGCCGCGGTGGGGGTGGTGGCCTCCGTCGCCGTCAACGGCTGGAAGGGCACGCTGGGGCCGGTGGACGAGCAGACGGGCCAGGAGGGCCCCGCGCCGCTCCAGGACAAGCTCCTGCGCGCGGTGGGGTTCGCGGCGGTGGGCGGCTTCCTCGCGTACTTCGGCCTGAAGTACGCGCTGCCCGCGGACGCGTTCCCCGGCGGCAAGGGCGAGGGCATCCCACTGCACACCTACGGCCTGCTGCTGGCCCTGGGCTTCTCCACCGCGGTGGCGGTGGCGGGCCGGCTGGCGCAGGACGAGTGGCGCCGCGTGACGCTGGTGCCGGGCAAAGGATGGGTGGACACGGAGGGGCCCCAGAAGCGCGAGCAGGTGATGGACCTGGCGTTCTGGGTGCTGGTGGGCGGGCTCGTGGGCAGCCGCGTGCTGTTCGTGCTGGTGAACTGGCAGGACTACGCGCGGGACTGGACGCAGGTCTTCTCCCTGGGCGGCGGGCTGGTGTTCTACGGCGGCCTCATTGGCGCGGGGCTGGCGGCGTTCCTCTTCGCCCGCAGGTACGACCTGGACTTCCTGCGGCTGGCGGACGTGTGCATCCCCACCGTGTCGCTGGGGCAGTGCCTGGGGCGCCTGGGGTGCTTCTCCGCCGGGTGCTGCTGGGGCGACATGGCCGGGAGCCACTCGCACACGGGCGTCACCTTCCCGGGCTCCGGGCTGGCCCAGGACCTGTTTGGCCGGCTGGGGGACGCGTCCAGCCTGGCGTATGGCTCGCAGGCGGGTGACGGCCGCTTCGTGGTGGAGGCCACCGGGCAGGTGCTGCACGAGTGGGCGCCGGGCGCGGTGCGCATCTCCGACTGGGTGGCCCAGCATGGCACGACGCTGCCGGTGTACCCCACGCAGCTCTTTGAATCGGTGGGGCAGTTGGTGCTCTTCGTGGCGCTCCTGTACGCGCGCCGCTTCCGCCGCTTCCACGGGCACATCTTCGCCCTGTGGCTGATGGCCTACGCCTGCCTGCGCACCACGGTGGAGCTGTTCCGGGGCGACGTGGAGCGCGGCACCCTGCACGGCCTGCTGGAGTCGCTGGGGGCCCAGGGGCTGGCCGGGGCGGTGCCCCTGGAGGCCTGGTACAACGTGTCCACCAGCCAGTTCATCTCCCTGTGCATGTTCACGTTCGGTGCGCTGCTGATGGCGCGCCACCGACCGGCGGGTGAGGCCGCTGGCCTGGGGCCTACACCGTCGGCGGCCTGAGGTTGCGAGCCGCGCCCGGGTTGGGGACACTCCCGGGAACATGCCGCCGCCCGACAACGCACGGCCCGCCGCCAAAGGTGGGGCCCGGCCCGCGCAACAGGACGCCAGTTCCTCCAGCGAAGCCGCCCTCCAGCAGTGTGAGGAACTGGAGGCGGCCATCGCGGAGCTGCGCCACAGCTACGAGCAGTACTTCCTGGGCATGGAGCGGCAGGCGCCCATCCGCGCGCATGAGGACCTGAAGAAGCGGATGTTGAAGCTCAAGGGCGCCTTCATCCGCAGCACGTCGGTGAAGTTCCGCGTGCAGAGCCTCCACAACAAGTTCCTCACCTACGAGCGGCTGTGGACGCGCACGCTCCAGGAGATTGAAGCCGGCACCTACCGCCGCGACCTGGCCAAGGCCCGCCGCCGCGCCGGGACGAAGCAGGCCGGCGCCACGGGCGACCGCCCGAAGGGCGTGGTGGAGCTGCCCGAAGAAGTCGACGACATGGACTTCGAGGAGATTGAGGAGCTCACCGGCCGCCGCCCCATCAACGAGCCGAAGCTCGCCTCGGAGTACCTGGAGGCGCAGGCCCCGAGCGGCACGCCCTTCCGGGGGACTCCGGCGGTGGCGCCCGTCGCGGCGCAGCCGGCCGGCGCGCCCCGGGGCACGCCCGCGGGGCTGGTGCCGCCGAAGCAGTCGGTCCCGGCGGTGTCGCCCGTGAGCGGGCTGCCCTCCATCGCGCCCGTGGGGACCCCGGCGGCGGGGACGTCGAAGCTGCCGTCCGTGACGCCGGCGGTGGCCGCGGGGGGAACTCCGGCGGCGGGACGTCCGGCGGTGCCTCCGGGCATGGCCACCAAGGCTCCAGCGGCGGCCCCCCAGCAGCCCGCGCGTCCGGCGGCTCCTGCCGCGGCGGCGCCCCGTCCCGCGGCGGCCGGCCCCGGTGGCGGCATGTCCGACGACAAGCTGCGCGCGGTGTACGACGCGTACGTCACCGCGAAGCGCCGCTGCCAGGAGGACACGTCCAAGCTGTCCTACGAGTCGGTGGCCGCCACGCTGCGCAAGCAGGTGCCGGAGCTGCTCAAGCAGCACAACGCGAAGGCCGTGGAGTTCAAGGTCGTCATCAAGGACGGCAAGGCCTCGCTCAAGGCCGTGCCCAAGTAGCGAAAGGCGCGGCATGAACCACGACCTGGAGTCGCTCAAGGCGCGGGTGGCGCGCCTGTCGGTGATGATCTTCGACATCGACGGCACGCTCACCGACGGCCGCATCTTCTGGGTGCCCAACTCCGGCTGGACGCAGATGTACAGCGTGCGTGACGGCATGGGCATCAAGCGGCTCCAGGAGGCGGGCATCGAGGTGGCCGCCATCTCCGGCGGCGACAGCCTCTCCGCGCAGATGCGCATGCAGTCGCTGGGCCTGCGCCACGTGCACTTCGGCAGCCAGGACAAGGTGGCGCACTTCGAGAAGCTGCTCGGCATCCTCGACGTGTCCGCCGAGCACTGCGGCTACATGGGGGACGAGGTGGTGGACCTGCCGCTGCTCAACGCGGTGGGCTTCTCCGCCACCGTGCCGGAGGCGCCGGACGAGGTGCGCGCGCAGGTGCACTACGTGGCCCAGCGCGCCGCGGGCTTCGGCGCCGCGCGCGAGGTGTGTGAGTTCATCCTGAAGCACCGGGCGCGCTCCGCGCCCTGAGGGCGGATTCACAGCCTTCCTGCCCCACCGTCAAACCGGTGGGATGGGAAAGATGCCCAAACGTTCGCTCCTGGAAACGCCTACCTCCCGGCCTGGCGTTCGGGTTGTCGCTCCCAGGGCCCGTTCCTACCTTGCGCTGCCTGGACGGCCGGTGCACGGCCCGAGACACCTGGGAGGCGACGTGGGGATGCGGCGGATGTGGCTCGGACTGGCGGTGGCCGTGGGGCTCGCCGTCTCCACCGGATGCGGGCAGTCCCCCGAGGACTCCGAGGCGCGGCTCGCGGTCCTGGAGGCCGAAGGTCAACAAATGGACCAGGCCCTGGACGCGGTCGAGGACCGGCTGCTGGGCAGCCAGGGCCGGCTCGCCATGTGGAACGAGCTGGGGCGGCGCCACCAGGAGGTGAGCGCCATCCAGTGCAAGGTGGCCGACGCCCACATGGCCGCCATCCTCAAGCACGAGGACAAACAGAACCAGAAGGCGCGGGTGGTCAAACAGCGCAACTCGATGGCGTCCGTGGACACCGCCGTGCTCACGTCCGGCAAGGCGCCCTCGCGGCAGCGCAGCAACTGAGCTTGGGTTTCTAGCCGGGGATGCGCGCGGTGTGCTCGCGCATGCGCTTCTCCACCGCGATGACGCCCCGGAGGAAGATGCCGGGCGCCAGCCGCCGCAGCCGCCAGAACCAGCGCGCATCCGCCATGGGCAGCACGTGCGGCGCGTTCCGGTCCACCGCCTTGAGCAGCCGCGCGGCGACCCACTCCGGTCCAATCTTCGACTGGTCCACCAGCTTCACGCTCATCCGGCGCGTCTCCGGGTCGGAGTAGGGCGCGGCCGCGGCGGCGATGTTCGTGCGGAAGAACGTGGGGCACGCCACCGTGACGCCCAGCCCCAGCGGCCGCAGCTCCGCGTAGAGCGTCTCCGACAGCGCGACCACGGCCGCCTTGGACGTGTTGTAGGCCGCCAGGTTCGGCGCGTACACGAGCCCCGCCGCGGACGCGATGTTGAGCACGTGCCCGGAGCCCTGCTTCTTCAGCCGGGGCACGAACGCGTGGCAGCCGTGGATGACGCCCCACAGGTTCACGTCCAGCACGCGCTTCCACTCCGACAGGGGCAGCGTGCCCACCGCGCCGCCGGTGGCGACGCCCGCGTTGTTCACCACCAGGTCCACGCCGCCGAACGCCTCGTCCGTGGCGCGCGCCAGCGCCTCCACCGCGTCCGGGTCCGTCACGTCGCACGGGTGCACGCGCGCCTCGCCGCCCAGCGCCGTGACGCGGCGGGCGGTCTCCTCCGCGCTGGCCGCGTTCATGTCCGACACCATGACGCGCGCCTGACGGGCCGCCAGCGCTTCACACAGCGCGCGGCCCAGGCCGCTGCCGGCGCCCGTCACCACCGCGCGAGGACGAGAGGGAAGGCTCATGGTTCAGGGCTCCTGGGGAAAAGGGGGGGGAGGGCGTGACGCGACAGGGCTAGCACGGAGGGCGAAACGCGGCCATGCGCGGGTGCTCGCCGCCCCGGGTAAATCCTGTTTTCCGACGGGCGGGCAGGCGGGCGCACGGTTCGTGACCCGGGGGCGGAAGTTGGCTAGAACCCACGGCCGTGCAACGCGCCTTGGTGGCAGCAATGGCGGTCGCGGCGGCGGCGCTCCTGGGATGCAACGACCTGGAGAACTGCGGCTCGACGTCGGTGGACATCACCCGGACCGACGGGGGCCTCTACCGTTGCGTGACGTCCGAGGACTGCCCCAGGACGTCGCGCGTCTCCGTGTGCGTGACGGACGTCTCCTCGGAGCGCGAGTGCGTGCGCTGTGACGAGACGCGCTGCGTGCGCCTCATCCCGGAGGCGTGCCAATGACGCGACTGTCGCGTTGGGCGTGCGTCCTGGCGGTGGGGGCGCTCGCCGTCACGGGGTGCCGTGACAAGCCGGTGGACCACATGCAGCGCGCCCGCGACGCCATCTTCGAGAAGCGTCCGGACGAAGCGCTGGTGGAGTACCGCAAGGCCTACGAGATGCTGCTGCGCGACGAGTCCCCGGAGGCGCTGGTGATGCGCGCCCGGGCGCTCAAGGGCGCCGCCGACGTGTACTGGCTGGAGCAGCGCAAGGTGAAGGAGGCGGTGAGCGTCTACCGCCAGCTCATCCAGCAGTGCCCGGAGTCCCCGGAGGCGCTGGACGCGCGCATCATCCTGGCGGAGCTTCTGCGGGTGCACTACCGCGACCTGCGCGGCTCCATTGATCAGCTCACCGCCGCGCTGCACCGCAACCCGCCGCAGAGCGCGGAGCTGCAGTACCAGGTGGCCAAGACGTACTTCGAGCTCCAGGACTATCCGCAGTGCGAGCTGGAGGCGAAGAAGCTGCCGGACCGCTTCGCCACCAGCCCCTACGTGGACGACGCGCTCTTCCTCCAGGCGCAGGCCCTGGCCATGGTGGAGGGCAAGCGCCAGGAGGCCCTGAAGACGTACGCGGACCTGCGCACGCGCTTCCCGGACTCGGAGCTGGCGCCGTACGCCCTCTTCGAGATGGGCAAGCTGCGCGCGGACGCGGGTGACAACGAGAAGGCCATCGAGACCTGGGTGGAGTGCCTGAAGACGCACCCCGACCCGACGCTCGTGCAGGACGCCATCGCCCGGGCGCGCCGCCGCCTGGCCAACCTCACGGTGGAGGGGATTGGCAAGAAGGAGGTGGCGTTCGACCGCAGCAAGCAGGCGCGCACCTCCGTGGAGGCCATGGGGGGCAGCGCCGAGGAAGCCGCCCGGGACCGCGGCGACTGACTTCTCGCGTGGGAGGCATTCACATGAACGTGCTGGTGACAGGGGCCACGGCGGGCATCGGGCAGGCCATCGCGCGCCGCTTCGTGAAGGAGGGCGCGCGCGTCATCGCCGCCGGGCGGCGGAGCGACCGGCTGGAGGCGCTGCGGGCGGAGCTGGGTGAGCGGCTCCTGCCGGTGACGCTGGACGTGACGGACAAGGCGGCGGTGAAGGCGGCGTTCGCCTCGCTGCCGGCGGACTTCGCGCCGGTGGACGTGCTGGTGAACAACGCGGGGCTCGCGCTGGGGATGGAGCCCGCGCAGGCGGCGCGGCTGGAGGACTGGGACGTGGTGGTGGACACCAACGTGAAGGGCCTCCTGTACTGCACGCGTGAGGCGCTCGCGGGCATGGTGGCGCGCGACCGGGGGCACGTCATCAACATCGGCTCCATCGCGGGCGAGTTCCCGTACCCCGGCGGCAACGTGTACGGCGCGACGAAGGCGTTCGTGCACCAGTTCACGCTCAACCTGCGCGCGGACCTGCACGGCACCGCCGTGCGCGTCACGGACATCCAGCCGGGGCTGTTGGGCGGCACGGAGTTCTCGAACGTGCGCTTCCGCGGCGACGACGCGAAGGCCGCCGCGCTCTACGACAAGACGCAGCCGCTCACGCCCGAGGACGTCGCGGACACGGTGTACTGGGTGGCCACGCGCCCGGCGCACGTGAACATCAACGTCATCTCCCTGATGCCGGTGGTGCAGGCCTTCGGGCCGCTGCTGGTGAAGCGCGGCGGCTAGCTAGCCCGGCACGGGCAGCGCGGCTTCCAGGAGCGGCGCGGGCACCGACGGGTCGTCCGCGTCCGCCACCAGCAGCACGTGGACGCGGCCGCCCTCCACGCGCGCGTCCACGCCCTCCAGCTTCACGGGCGCGTCCACCGCGTCCAGGTACACGGGCGTGCCGTCCGGCGCGAGCACGCCCACCGCCGAGCCCTTCACCGGCCCATCCGCCACGCGGTCGCGCGAGGCCTCCGCCGTGGCGGTGAACACCACGCGCCCGTCCGGCAGCGGCGACGCGTCCGTGAAGGACAGCCGGACGCCGTTGGCCTCGCCCAGCTCCCAGCGGCGCACGGTGCGCACGGCCTCCGGCCCCATCACGCCCGCGTCCAGGCTGCCCAGCACGCGGTCCAGGTCCAGGTCCACCAGCGCGTCCACGCCGCCCTCGCCGTTGCCCCGGTTGAGCAGCCGCAGCCGCTTGCCCGCCACCGCCGCGCCTTCCACGTTGAGCGCCACCAGCTCGCGCTCCAACTGCGTGTAGAGGGACGTGCAGTCCACCGTGCGCGGTTCGCCCGCGAGCGTCCCGTCCGCGTTCAGGGGCAGCACCGCCGCGCGGCGCCGCGCGGGCGTGGACCCCGAGGGCAGGGCCAGGAGCGCCCCGTGCGCGAAGGACGCGGACGGGCCCAGCCGGCACAGCGCCTCCAGGTCCGGCTTCGCCGCCTTGCGCTCCGCGTGCCCCTCCGGGAGCTCCCCGGGGAAGAGGCGCACGGTGTGGCCCGGCGCGTCCCCCGTGGCGGGGAACACGGCCAGGTGGAGCGCGTCGTCCGCGACGACGTAGAGCCAGTCCCCGGCGCGCACCAGGCCGCTGGCGGCGGAGACGTGCGCGGGGCGGCCGGGGGACTCGGGCCGGGCGAGGGTGAGCGTGCGGCGGCGGGTGGTGGGAATCATGGGAGCTGGAGCGTCGCCGACTACAGCAGGGTGCCGCTCAGGAAGAGGCTGGCGGCCGTGAAGTAGATGACGAGTCCGGACACGTCCACCAGCGTGGCCACGAAGGGCGCGGACGCGCTCGCGGGGTCGAAGCCCACGCGCCGGAGGATGAACGGCAGCATGGAGCCGGACAGCGTGCCGAACATCACCACGCCCACCAGCGACACGCCCACCGTCATGCCAATGAGGAACGCGTGCTCGCCGTAGCTGTGGAACAGCCCCTGCCACACCATCACGCGGGTGAAGCCCACCGCGCCCAGCACCGCGCCCAGGGCCAGGCCCGTGGTGAGTTCGCGCCGGGCCACGCGCCACCAGTCCTTCAGCCGCATCTCCGACAGGGCCAGCGAGCGGATGATGAGCGTGGTGGCCTGGCTGCCGGAGTTGCCGCCGGAGCTGATGATGAGCGGGATGAAGAGGCTCAGCACGACGGCGCGGGCGATTTCGTGCTCGAAGTAGCCCATGGCCGTGGCGGTGAGCATCTCCCCCAGGAAGAGCACCATCAGCCAGCCGGCGCGCTTCTTGAGCATCGCCATGAAGCCCACGTCGAAGTAGGGCGCGTCCAGGGCCTCCATGCCGCCGACCTTCTGGATGTCCTCGGTGGCCTCCTCCTGGACCACGTCCACGATGTCGTCCACCGTGACGATGCCCTTCATGCGCCGCTGCTCGTCCACCACGGGCATGGCCATGAAGCTGTGCTCGGAGAAGGTGCGGCTCACCGCCTCCTGGTCCGTGTTCTCCGCCACGGTGATGACGTCGCGCTGCATGACGTCCGCCACGCGCTTGTCCGGCGCGGCCTGGAAGAGCTGGCGCAGGGACAGCACGCCCTGGAGGCGCTGCTCGGCGTCCAGCACGTAGGCGTAGTAGACGGTCTCCACCTTCTCGCGCGCCTGCTTGCGCAGGTAGCCGATGGCCTCGTCGATGCTCATGTCCGGGCGCACGCGGGCGAAGCGCGGGTTCATGAGGCCACCCGCGTCGTCCTCCGAGTACGCCAGGAGGACGTTCACCTCGCGGCGGCTGGCGTCGTCCAACTGCGACAGGATGGCGTCCACCTGCTCCGGCTCCACGGCCTGGACCAGGTCGGCCAGGTCGTCCGGGGGGAGCAGGCGGACCCAGGTGCGGCGCTCGCCCTGGGGGAGGCTGAGGATGAGCTCGCCCTGTTCGCGCGCGGTGAGGCCCAGGAAGAAGTCGTCCGCCACCGCCGGGGGCAGCAGGCGGAAGCCCTCCAGGCGCTCGTCCACGGAGAGCACGGCCCACGCCTCGTGAAGCTCGTCGGGGGACAGCGCGTTCTGGCTCTGGGGACTCTCCACCATGACGACGGCCTCGGAAGAAGAGGGGGAGGGTGCGCGCCTCGCTGCGATGCGCGCGGGCCTCTCTACACCCCTGCCGGGGGCGCGGCGAGCGGAAGGCGCGAAACATCGAGCGGAAAGTCCCGTCCGCCTGCCTGCCCATCCCACCCGTGTCCACGGGTTCACGGGAGGGCGCCCCGGTCCTGACGGGGCGCCCGGGGGTGGGTCAGGGCTTCTGCTGGATGAGCTCCACCTTGTAGCCGTCCGGGTCCTCCACGAAGGCGATGACGGTGGTGCCGTGCTTCATGGGGCCGGGCTCGCGGACGACCTTGCCGCCGGCCTGCCGGATGGCGTTGGCGGTGGCGTAAATGTCGCTGACGCCCAGGGCGATGTGGCCGTAGGCGGAGCCCAGCTCGTACTTCGCCGTGTCCCAGTTGTGGGTGAGCTCCAGGGCGGGGTGGGTGTCCTCCGGGCCGTAGCCGACGAAGGCGAGGGTGAACCGGCCGTCCGGGTAGTCCTGGCGGCGCAGGAGCGTCATGCCGAGCACGCGGGTGTAGAAGTCGAGCGACTTCTCCAGGTCGCCGACACGGAGCATGGTGTGGAGGATGCGCATGCGGTGGCTATAACCGCGGGGACTCAAGCTCCGCCAGCAGCAGCTTCACCGCGCTGCTCGCGCGCCGGGCGGATTGATCCGCATCGACACCCGGGGCCGCCACGAAGCGGGCGTACTTCCGCGCGCCCGCCGCGTCGAGGTCGGCGAATTCCTGGGCCAGGGCGGCGAGGGCCTGCTGGAACAGCGGATCCGTGTGGATGGGGCTTTGCCGGATGACGGGGGCGAGTCCGGCTTGTCCTCCGGGCCAGGACTCGACCATCCAGACGATGTCGTAGGCATCCTTGTTCTTGAGCCGGTTGCGCAGGGCGTCCACCTTCGCGGCGAGGTAGGCGGCTGGACCCGCGACCCTCAACCGCTGGCGCGTGCGGCCACCGCCTCCTGGAAGCGCGACGACGACTTCCTTCTCGACGAAGTCCCGGTCGATGAGGGTTCCGGTGGAGAGGACCAGCGCGGAGAGCTTTCCTCCCACGACGCCTCCGGGCCGGTACAACCGGCCTGCCTCGCGTCCGGGGGCCAGGGGGCAGAAGAACTCGACCGTGAGGGGATGGGTGACGCCCCCCTTCCAGCGCCAGCTCGAATGAGGATGCGGACGGAAGCCCGCGGCCTTCAGCGTCTGCTCCAGCCGCTCGTAGTGCCCCACTTCTCCTTCCACGAGCGCGACCCTCAGACAAAGGTCGAGGTCCTGCGTGCCGATGTGGGGCTCGAGTCCGGGACCCGGCTCGGGGACGAGCAGGGAGGGGACGAGGCCGCCGATGATGACGACGTGGGCGCCCGCGAAGCCGAACGCACGCACGACGTGTACAGCCTCCGCGAGCAGGGCCGAGCGGACCGAGGGGTCGTACTCGCCCAGGTGTCCGCCTTCAGTAACCAAGGACCTCCTCGCGGAAGTGCCGCGCGAGGTCCTCGCCCCGGCGCTCCGTGCGGACGTCCAGATAGATGCGCACGGGCGGCGCGAGCAGGACGCCATCCCGGGACGTGGATGCCCAGGTGCCGACCCTGCCCGTGTCGTGGATCAACATGAGGTTCGCTCCTCGCTCCGTCACTTCCGCGTCCAGGTGCTTCGCTGCCTGGTCCAGGGGCACCTCGGGTGAGATGCGGATGCGCGACACGGGGACGCTGGTGGGCCCGACGCCAAACATGCTGACCGCCGCGGACCCCGTGAATGCATGGGCGATGCCGGCCTTGCCGAGCCGCGTGCGGGTCTGTTGCCAAAGCTCCTCGGGACGCCGCGCATAGAGGGCCACGTGCAGGGAGCGCTCCCTGCGTGTCGCTGGAGCCTGCCGCTCGAGCCAGTCGAGCAGTCCGGTCCGATCCCGGACGGTGCGTCGCTTCGCGGGACCCCGGCCCTCCGCGCGGACCAGCTCCAACTGTTCGAGCCAGGTCAGCAGCTTGTGGGCCTGCCCCAGGGACACCGAGGCCTGCTCCGCGAACCGGGAAACGGAAAGCGGCTGTTCCTCCTGGAGGAGCACCTGCACGGCCCGGACGCCATGGACGCCAAGGGTCGCGGTGCCCGGGGGCTTGTCGCGCGCGGCGGTGCGCTCCGCCTCGATGTGGAGCAGCACTCCCCGGGCATGCAGGTGGAGATGGCCGCGCGAGTCCAGGTAGCCGACCCCCTGCGCCTCCAGCGCGTCGCGAACGTCCTTCTTGAGCCAGGGGCCGACGACGAAGGGGAGGTCCCGGGACGGTCGCGCCGTCGCGGGACGATGCGCCCCGAGCAGCAGCGGCAACTGGTCCACACGGAGGCCGGAGGCGGCCTCCAGCAGCGTGAACGTCGCCACTTCGCGGCCCTCCCATTCGAGGGACGGGCGCGCCGCGCCGCGCACCTGGAGCCAGGGGCGCGCCGGCAGCCAGGACATCAGCCTGGGAGGAAGATGGAGGATGGCGGGCATCTTTCGCTCGCAATGGCTCGTGGATGTTCAGGAAATCCAATTGCTTGGAAGCTGGATTTTCATTCCCGGGATAGATTCACTCAATGGTGAAAATGCGTCTCCAGTGAATATTGGCGGGGAGGGGCCATGCCTGGTCGTGCCCCAAGGGCCTGGACGTCGTGTGGGGTCGGTAGCGGCCAGGCATCCGAAGAGTGGCGGCGAGGCACGGCGGGGCGCGTGTTATGGAACCGGCCATGAAACACGCTCAAAGCCAGGCCCTCTTCGCCCGTGCGCAGGCGCGCATCCCGGGTGGCGTGAACTCTCCGGTGCGTGCCTTCCGCGGCGTGGGAGGCGACCCCGTCTTCTTCAAGGAAGGCTCCGGTGCGTGGCTCACCGACGTGGACGGCAACCGCTACGTGGACCTGGTGGGAAGCTGGGGCCCGCTCATCCTGGGCCACGCGTACCCGCCCATCGTGGAGGCCATCCTGGAGGCCGCGCGGCGCGGCACCACGTTCGGCGCGCCCGTCGCCTCGGAGGTGGAGTTCGCGGAGCTGCTCTGCGCCACGGTGCCCTCCGTGGAGAAGGTGCGCCTGGTCTCCAGCGGCACGGAGGCCACGGTGGCCGCCATCCGCGTGGCGCGCGGCTTCACCGGCCGCGACTACATCCTCAAGTTCGAGGGCTGCTTCCACGGCGCGGGTGACCCGTTCCTCGTGAAGGCGGGCAGCGGCGTGGAGACCCTGGGCCTGCCGGACTCGCCGGGCGTGCCCGCCGCGCTGGCGTCGCTCACGCTCACCGCGCCCTTCAACGACCTGGAGGCCGTGGAGCGCATCTTCAAAGAGAAGGGCCAGGACATCGCCTGCGCCATCATCGAGCCCGTGGTGGGCAACATGGGCGTGCTGGTGCCTCGCCCCGGCTACCTCGAAGGGCTGCAGAAGCTCTGCCAGAAGCACGGCGTGCTCTTCGTGCTGGATGAGGTGATGACGGGCTTCCGGCTGGCTCGCGGCGGCGCGCAGGAGCTGTACGGGCTCAAGCCGGACCTGACCACCATGGCCAAGGTGGTGGGCGGCGGCATGCCGCTGGGCGCGTACGGCGGCCGGCGCGACATCATGGCGAAGGTGGCGCCGGAGGGGCCCGTGTACCAGTCCGGCACACTGTCCGGGAACCCGGTGGCGGTGGCGGCGGGCCTGGCGTGCTTGAAGGCGCTGGCGGCGCCGGGGACGTACTCGCGGCTGGAGCAGTTGGGCCTGCTGCTGGAGGAGGGCTTCCGCGCGGAGGCGAAGGCGGCGGGCGTGCCGGTGACGGTGAACCGCGTGGGCAGCATGCTCACGGTGTTCTTCACGGCGGAGCCGGTGTTCGACTACGCGTCCGCGAAGAAGGCGGACACGGCGAAGTTCGGGCGCTTCTTCCACGCGATGCTGCAAGAAGGCGTGTACCTGCCGCCCAGCCAGTTCGAGGCGGCGTTCGTGTCGCTGGCCATCGGCGAGCCGGAGGTGGCGCACGTGCTCGCCGCGGCCCGCAAGGCGTTCCGCGCGCTTGGCGACGCCCGTTGAACCCGAGGCCCTGAGCGGGCCCGTGCGCTTCGGCCCCTACACCCTCGTGCGCCGCATTGGCGCCGGGGGGATGGGGGAGGTCTTCCTCGCGCGCGAGGAGGGCGTGGGGCGCGCGGTGGTGGTGAAGAAGGTGCTGCCGGGGCTGGTGGACAGCCGGCAGTTCGTGGGCCGCTTCCGCGACGAGGCCCGCGTGGTGGTGCGGCTGGCGCACCCGAACATCGCCCGCGTGTACGCGATGGGCGAGGTGGACGGGCAGTTGTTCCTCGCCATGGAGTACGTGCTGGGCAAGACGCTCAGCCGGCTCGCGTACCGCCTGCGGCAGCGTCAGCGGATGATGCCCCTGGGGCCGCTGCTCCAGATGGGCATCCGGCTGTGCGAGGGCCTGGCGTACGCGCACGACGCGACGGACGAGGCCGGGCACCCGCTGCACCTGGTGCACCGCGACCTGTCCCCCGCGAACGTGTGCGTGAGCTACGCGGGCGAGGTGAAGATCATCGACTTCGGCGCGGCGCAGTCCACGCTGAAGGAGCAGCAGACGGCGCCGCGCGTGGTGATTGGCAACCTCACGTACATGGCGCCGGAGCAGGCCCGCAAGCGCACGGTGGACCGCAGGGCGGACCTGTACGCGGTGGGCGTGGTGCTGTGGGAGCTGTTCTCGTGGAAGCCGCTGTCGCAGCGGGGGGACCCGCTGGAGCGCTGGCGGCGCGCGGCCTATCCGCAGTGGGAGCCGGCGGGGCGCTACCGGCCGGACCTGCCGCGCGCGGTGGACGCGTTCCTGGCGCGCGCGCTGGCGTCCGAGCCGAACGACCGCTTCCCCACGGCCACGGCCATGGCGGAGGCCCTGGGCGCGCTGAAGGAGAAGCTGGCGCCCAACGTGACGGACCAGGACCTGGTGCGGCTGATGTCGGCGGCCTTCCCGCGCGAGAAGGTCATCGAACAGCAGATGCTGGACGACCTGTTGCGCGAGCAGCCCGAGCGCGCGAGCACGCGTCAGGAGTTCCCGTCCGTGCTCGCGCCCCCCGGCGCCATGGACGCGGCGGAGGCGCTCCGGGCACAGGAGGACATCGCGACGGAGGCGCTGGACGCGGCGAGGCTGCGGCAGGCGGAGGGCGCGGGCCTGGAGCCCGGAGCGCGGGACGCCTCGAAGCCACCGCCGCCGGAGCACTCCTCCGTGGGCGAGCGGACCGAGGCCCTGGACGCGGCGAAGGTGGAGCAGGCGCTGCGCGCGGCGGCGGCGGCGCAGCGGCTCCGGGCGGAGTCCGGCGACGCGGCGGAGCTGCCGCGCAAGGCGCCTCCGGCGCGGCTGCACAACCTGGAAATCACCATGGACGCCTGGCTGCCAGGCATTGGCGCCGCGGAGCCCACCACGCCGGGACTTCCTCCCCAGACCCCGCCGGCGGCATCCCCGCCATGGACTCCCGGGCCCGGCGAGGACGAGGCCACTCCCCAGGAGGCCCCCGGCCCCTTGGAGTCCCGTGGGGGCCCGGGCTCCGAGGACACCACCGACCCCGGGGAGCGCACCCCCGCGCCCACGGAGTCCTCCTCGGGCAGGCAGGCCGCGGTGGAAGAACCGCCCCGGCCGGATTGGAATCCGGACGCGGACGCGAAAGACTCCGCTCCACACCTTCGAGCGTCTCACAGTGAGGGGCCCCCCCCGGCCCCGGAGGACTCACCGATGCAGAACCGCCCCTCGCGCCCGGGCTGGACTCCCGGCGCAGGCAGTGAGGACTCCACCACCAACGAGCGGCCCGCGCGCAAGAGCGCCACGGGCCTTCCCGCCGCCGGCAAGGGCGGCTGGACCCCGGGCTCCGGCGAGGACGACGCCACCGAGGGCGCCGGCCCCATGGCTTCGCGCCCGGACATGGACGACGACGCGGACGACGAGGGCACCGACGTCGACAAGCCCGGCCGCCCGAAGGCGAACCCCGCGCCGCGCGCCCCCGCATCCCAGCCCCGTCCGCAGACCTCGGTGGGCCCCGCGCCGCAGTCGCGTCCCGCCACGTCGGTGGGCGCCGCCCCCCAGGCGCGTCCCGCGGAGGCGTTCCCGGACGCCACCCGCCCCATGTCCCAGGACGAGCTGCCGGTGCCCTGGACGCCGCAGGGCGCGGGCGAGGCCACCGAGGCCCTGGAGGCCGCGAAGATCTTCGGCGCCCTGTCCCAGACGGCGGGCAACATGCCGGCCTACCTGGACGAGAAGGCCACCCCCTACGTCCCGCCCAAGGAGGCCCCGCGCCGTCAGGCCCCCGTCGTGGACGAACGGCCCCACGAGACGCGCCCCATGCAGGTGCGCACCAAGACGCGCGAGACGCTCGTGGGCTACGACATGGACATCTCCGAGGCGCTCCGGCAAGCGGAGCTGAAGCGCCGCGAAGCCGAGCTCGCCGCCCAGAAGCGCGACAAGAAGAAGCCCGTGAAGAAGGCCCCGGGCGGCAACCCGCTCCAGGGCCTGTGGCCCCTCCCGCCCCAGTACCGCTTCTGGGCCATGCTCCTGGTGGTGGCCCTGGCGTGCGGCCTGGGCTTCGGCGTGATGTGGCTCTTGCTGAGCGGCGGCGAAGGCGGCGCCTGATCAGTCCAGCGCCGGCAGCCGGTACTGGACGCCCAGCGACACCGTGGCGGTGCTCAGCCAGTTGCTCGTGAAGCCGTCGCCGAACTCGTCGTCGTTGTCGTCCGACGTGCCTCGCGCGCCGCCGCCCAGGTAGCGCAGGTTGAGGAACACGTCGATCTGCTCGGTGACGCGCACGCCGCCGCGCAGGCTCGCGTCCAGCAGCGCGCCCGTGGTGGCCGAGTCGCTGTCGCCGTTGATGATGGCCGCCGGCGCGTAGCTGCCATCCGCCTCCAGCCCCACCCACCAGTTCTGGCTCAACGGCCAGCGCACGCGCACCTTGAGCAGCGGCACCGGCCCCACGTCCCGGCTGGTCCGCCGCAGGGTGCCGTCCGCGGAGGTGAAGACGAACGTCGCGTTGCGGAGCTGGAGCGAGGCGCCCACGGACAGCTCGCGCTCGGGGCCGCCGAGCAAATCGTAGAGGTAGCTGGCCCGGTAGAACGGGAACGCGTAGCGCACGTCCAGCGGCGTGTTCTCCGGGAACGTGAGCTCGTCAATGGTGACGTCCCGCCGCAGCACGACCTGCGTCTGGATGTCCAACGGCTGCACCAGGAACACCAGCGTGTGCCGCCCGCGCAGGGACAGCTCCGCGCTCAGGCGCACGAACGTGTAGAGGTTGTCCTGCCCGCCGTCCTCCGGGAAGCGGAAGAGGGTGCCGTCGCTCCCCTGACGCAGGCTGTGCGCCAGGACGTCCAGGAAGCCCAGCTCCGCCACCGCGCGCAGCTCCACGCGCGGCGCCTCCTTGCGCGGCACGTCCTCCGCCGCGCGAGCGGAGCCCGCCATCCCGGACAGCCACGCCACCACCCCTGCCAACACGGCCTGCGACCCGCGCATCGTCTTCCCCTGGGAAGTGCATCCTCGAGGCCGGCAGCAGACGCGACCGGGACGCGCGAAGGGGACTTTCGAGCGGGGACTGTTCACTCCCGCGCGCACCGCTGCGTCAGGCGCCCGTCAGGGGCAGGGGCGGCGCCACCGGCGGCTCCAGCGGCAGGAAGAGGCGGAAGATGGTGCCCCTGCCCGTCTCCGGCGCGTCCAGCGACACCTGGCCCACGTGCGAGTCGATGATGCGCTTCACCACGGCGAGCCCCAGCCCGGTGCCCTGGGCCTTGGTGGTGAAGAAGGGCTCGAAGACGCGCGCGCGCAGCTCCGCCGGGATGCCCGGCCCCGTGTCGGAGATCTCCACCTGCACGCCGGGCCGGTCCATCCACGCCTTGCGCGCCACCACGCGCAGCGTGCCGCCCTGGGGCAGCATGGCCTGCACGGCGTTGAGCGCCACGTTGAGGAAGCACTGGCGGATGAGCCGCTCGTCCACCGTCACCGGCGGCACGTCCTCCTCCATCACCCACTCCACCCGCACCGGCGGCGGCGAGGTGCCGCCCACGTCGGAGAGCGCGCTGCCCACCGCCTCCTCCAGCAACTGCGTCACCGACACGGGATACAGGTGCGGCGACGGAGGCCGCGCGAACGTGAGCAGGTCCGCGACGATGCGGTTGAGCCGGTCCGCCTCCTCCCCCACGATGTCCACCAGCGGGAGGGCCGGGCTCTCCGGCCCGATGATGCGGCGGATGGTGGCCACCGAGTTGAAGATGGCGCCCAGGGGGTTGCGCACCTCGTGGGCCACCACCGCGGACAGCTCGCCCAGCGCCACCAGCCGCTCGCGGTTCACCAACTGCTCCTGCGCGCGCGCCAGCTCCGCGTAGCTCTGCTTCAAGTCCTCCACCAGCCGCGCGCCCTCCAGCGCCAGCGACAACTGGTTTGCGATGGCGTCCGCGCGCTCCAGCTCCGCGGGCGTGAAGCGGCGGGGCCGGCGCGTCTCCACCATCACCGCCACGCCCACCATCTGGTCGTGCACGGCGAGCGGCAGCACCATGTAGGCCAGGGCCTCCGCGGCGCGGCGCAGCTCGTCGTCCACCCGCGTCTCCAGCCGCGCGTCCTCCACCCGGAGCGGCTGGCGCGTGCGGAACACCTGGCCCGCGAGCGAATCCGACGACAGGTCCAGCGGCACGTGGCGCCCCACCAGCTCCGGGTGGCTGCCCGTCGCCGCGCGGATGGCCAGCCTTTCGCCCTGGGCGTCCGGCAGCAGCACGTACGCGTCCGGCACGTCCACGATGCGCGCCAGGCTGGTGACGCCCGTGGCCAGCAGCCGGTCCAGCTCCAGCGTGGCCGCCAGCGCCTTGCCCACCTCGTGCATCAGCGCCAGGTCCTCCGCCCGGCCGCGCACCTCGTCCAGCAGCCGGTGGGACTCGATGGCCGCCGCGAAGTGCGTGCCCATGGCCTGGAGCGTCTCCACCTCCAGCGCGGTGAGCCGGCGGCGCCCGTGGAACAACACGCTCAACGTGCCCACGCCGCGCGAGCGCACCCGCAGCGGCACCGACACCAGCGTCTGGAACGCCAGCGCCCGCAGCGCGTCGCGCGTGGGCGCGGGGCACGTCTCCGCGTCCAGCACCTGCACCGCGTCCGGCATCCCGCCCGGGCGGGGCAGCGACCCCAGCCGCGCGCGGCGCACGCGCGCCACCGCGTCCTCGGACAGGCCTCGCGCGTAGACGAGCTCCAGCGGCTCGCTCGACTCGTGCCGCGTGTCCGCGGGCAGCAGCAGGCACACCGCGTCGCAGCCCAGCAGGCCGGAGATCTCCTCCGTGCCGGAGCCGAAGAAGGCGCGCGGGTGCGGCGCGGACGCGGCCTGTGACGCCAGCCGCCCCAGCGCGGTGAGCGCCGTCGCGCGCACGCTCAGCCGCTGGATGGTGCGCGCCGCGTCCAGCGCGGAGGACACCTGCTGGCCGAACAGCCGCACCGCGGCCACGTCCTCCTCGCTCAGCCAGTCCGCGGCCAGCACCAGCATGGCCATGGGCGCGTTCTCCACGTCGATGCGCACGCCCACCGCCCGGTGCGTCTCCACGCGCCGGAACACCGCCAGCACCGCGTCCATGCGCGCTTCGGACACGAACCGGGACGCCTCCACGCCCAGGTCCTCCACCCACGCATCCCCGTCCCGCCAGGTGCGCACCAGCGCGGGCGACCAGCCGCCCGGGGCCTCCACCCGCACGCGGCCTCCCAGCGACGGCGCGTGCGGCACCAGCCGGGGGGACAGCCCCGCCACGGACAGCTCCACGCCCACGCCCCGGGGCGTCAGCCACGCGAAGCCCAGCTCCAGCGCCTCCAGCCCCCGGAACACCTCCTCGCGCACCGCGTCCTCGGAGTGCAGCGCGCGCACCGCGCCCCCCAACTCCGCCAGCCGCCGCAACACCATCCGGCGCCGGACCCGGGACGTCACGTCCCGCACCTGCACCACCCAATCCCTGGCATGCGGATGCACCGTCAGCTCCACGCGCATCCCGTGATTGCCCACGGCCAGCCACGCCTCGTAGGTGCCCGCCACGGGCGAAGACCCCAGCCGCCGCGCCAGCCGGTCCGCGGGGTCCTCCAGCGGCCCCGGCTCCCACAGCAGCGTCGTGACGGGCCTTCCCAGCAGGTGCTCGCGCGCGAGGCCCAGCAGGCGGGACAGCGCCGCGTTGGTGTGGATGAGCAGGCCGTCCCGAAGCACGAACACGCCCAGGGGCATGTCGTCGAAGAGGCGGTACACCGCCTCCGGCTCCTCGGAAACCGTCCCCACCCGACGGTTCGTGCGCTCAGTGCTCCTCACCCCCCCACCTTCGCACCCCTGCCCCCCCGCGGTGAAGCCACCCCCGCCCGTCAATCGACCACCAGCGCACACCCGCCGCTCCCCGCCCTGGAGCGGCGCGGCGCCTCACGACCCGGCACGTTCTCAAACCCTCTCATGACGCCCCAACCTGAATCCTTGCATGTATTGACAGGGTTTATGAGAACACCTAGAAACATGGAAATGTGACAGTGCGGTTTCAAAGGGGAATGTCTTGAACCTGCCCCACGCGGCTTCCGGCGTCATCGTCCAGCAGCAAGGTGAAGCCTTCTTCCTCCTGGACACGGAGGGCGGTGAGGTCTTCCGGGTGAACGAGACCGCCGCGCGCATCTTCGAGCTGTGCCAGGGCGACACGTCCCTGGAGGGGGCGGTGGCGTCGCTGGCGCTCCGGCTGGGCGCCGCGGGCCAGGAGGAGGCCATCCGCGCGGACGTCCAGCGCACCGTGACGCAGTTCCAGGAGCTGGGGCTGTGCGAGCCCTCGCGCCCCGTCTGACTTTCGCCGTCCGCTGAAGGGTGTCTTCCCCTCGTGAGAGGGACAGGCCGGGCCATGTCCTGGCCCTTGGGAATCCCGTGTGCCCGGGTCGCCCCGGGTGCGCGTGATGCCAGACGTGAGACGTGTTTCACGGCTGGAGTGAAGCACCGGAGTGTTGGCAGGCAATGTCAGACCCCCTGTCCACACTCCGCCATGTTTCACCGCAGTGGCAGTGAACGCAGCAATCCATCCAGGAGAAGCACCATGTACATCCAGTCCCAGATCGTCCGCGTGTCCGCGTCGTCCGACAAGTGCACCTGCTCCAACGGCATGGTCATCGCCGCGACGACCGTGAGCGCGGAGTAGTCGCTCCCGTCGTTTCCCAACTCCAGACATCCATCCCAGGAGAACCACCATGTACATCCAGTCCGAGATCGTCCGCGTTTCCGCCGCCACCGACAAGTGCACCTGCTCCAACGGCATGGGCGTGATCGTCATCGCGGAGTAACGCGTTTCACGGCCGGGAGGAGGGCCTGTGGTCCTCCTCCCGGCTGTGTCTTTCCCCGAAAGCGCCGACACGCCCCCGCCCCGCCATGCTGCCCGCATCCACGCAGTTGTTGCTCTTCACCCAGGCGGACGTCGGCGGACACGCGCTCTTTCGAGTCGTGCCCGTGGAGGTGTCCGTGCGCCCCGGCCAGGGACGGCTGTGGACGGACGTGTCGCGGGGCAATGCCTTCACCCCCGCGTGGCAGGACCACGCGCGCCACCTGTCGGCGGTGGGCCGCGCGCGCTACGCGCTGCCGTGGGAGCAGACCGACCTGCACGTCTCGCCGCGCGGCCGGAACGTGACGCTGGATGGCCGGAGCGCGTCGCTGCCGCTGTTCGTCGCGTGGGTGGCGCTGCTTTCGGGCCTGCCGCTGCCGTCGCCCTTCCTGGGCACGGGCGTGGCGCTGGAGGCGCATGGGGAAGCGCTCGCGCCCGCGCCGCGCGAGTTCCTCCAGGGAAAGCTGGGCGTGGCGCAGGCCTACGTGACGCAGGTGTTTCCGCGGGCGGGGCGGGTGGCGGTGTTCGTGCCGGAGGGCAGCGCTTTCGACGCGGCGCCCCTGACGGCGCTGGACGTGCGGCCGGTGCCCACGCTCACGAAGGCGGTGGAGGCGGTGCTGGGGCTGAAGCCTCGCGCCGCCGGAGCCGACGCCGGGGAAGGGGTGGGGGGATGATCCGCCAGGGCGTGGGGGCCATCCGGGAGATGGTCGGGCTGACGCGGGGGCTGGGGAACCTGCGGGTGATGCTGGGCTCGGGGCTGTTGGGCATGGCGGCCTCCGGCCTGCTCAACCCGGTGATGCCGTTGTACCTGCGCTCGCGCGGGCTGGGCTTCCAGGAGATTGGCGCGCTCTACACGGTGGGGGCGCTGCTGCCCATCTTCGTGCAGCCGGTGCTGGGGGCGCTGTCGGACCGCCATGGGCGCAAGCCCTTCGTGGTGGGGCTGTCGCTCGTCACGTCGCTGATGGTGCCGGCGGTGGCGCTGGTGGACGACCCGCAGCCGCTCGCCGCCGTGATGATCCTCAAGATGCTGCTGTCGCGCAGCGCGGCGCCGGTGTCCAACGCGATGGTGGCGGACTTCGCGCCCGCGAAGCAGCGCGCCACGCTCTTCGCGCTGCTGGATGCCACGTCCAACCTGGTGTTCGTCGCCGCGCTGTTCGCGTCCTCCGCCGTCATCCGCGCGCTGTCGGTGGCGGGCACCTTCTTCCTCGCGGGGGGCCTGTTCCTCGCGGGCAGCCTGCTGCTGCTGGGGCTGGATGAGCCGGCGCGTCCTCCGCGCGCGGAAGGAGTGCGTGGGGGCGCGGGGTGGGGCCTGGTGTTCCGGGGGCTGTGGTCTCCGTTCACCTACGTGAAGGAGCGGCCGGGCGCGGCGGCGCTGTTCCTCTGGCAGTTCTTCTTCACCTTCGCGCTGGCGCTGTTCCCCACGTACCTGCCGCTGTACGCGGTGGAGCTGGGCGCGCCCCGGGAGGCGGTGGGGCCGCTGGTGGCGGCGTCGTGGCTGACGTACGCGTTCGCGCAGCCCTTCGGCGGGCGGCTGTCGGACCGGCTGTCCCGGCGCGTGGGCCTCATTGTGCCGGGCCTCGCGGGCATGGCGGTGATGGCGGCGGTGCTGGGGGCCGCGGGGTGGCTGCCGGACGGCGCCGCGCTGGTGACGCTGGTGGGGGCCTGGGTGCTGCTGGCCATCCCCGACGGCCTGCACCGCTCCTCCGCGTCCGCGCTGGTGGTGGAGCAGTCCCCGGCGCCCTCCGAGCGCGGCCGGTTCATGGGCGCGCTGGGCGCCTGCGGCGCGCTGGCCTCCGTGCTCGCGCCCGTCACCTACGGCTTCGTCGCGCAAGCGGCCGGCATCGGCTTCACGTTCCTTCTTTCCTCGGTGTCCCTCGTGCTGGCGCTCGGCTGTGTGTCGCGCGTGCGCGAGGCGTCCTCACCCGTCACCCCTCCACCGGCCCCCGTGGCCGCCCTCACCCCCACCTCGGAGCCCGGATGAGCCCCCTTCGCCACGTGTGTCGCTGGGGCACCGCGCTGTTGGCCGCGCTGGTGCCCACGCTGGGACACGCTGATTCGACGTACAAGGTCACCGCGACGCGGACGCAGGACGCCATCACCATCGACGGCAAGGGGGATGAGCCCGCGTGGCAGGCGGCCCCGGAGATTTCCGGCTGGTACCTCACGCGCGTCAACTACGGCAAGCCCGCGCCGGACGACACCAAGGTCCGCATCCTCTACGACCAGGACAACCTCTACTTCCTCTTCCACTGCATCGACTCCAAGCCGGAGCGCATCACCGGCTACACGGTGCAGAACGAGGGGTTCCTCCACCAGGAGGACAACATCACCATCATCCTGGACACGTTCCTGGACCACCGGAACGCGTACTACTTCTGGACCAACCCGCTGGGCGTGCGCACCGACGGGCGCATCGTGGATGACGGCGAGGCGTTCTCCACCAACTGGCGCGGCGAGTGGGAGACGAAGTCCAGCATCGTGAAGGACGGGTGGATTTCAGAGGTGCGCATCCCGTTCGCCAACTTCCAGTTCGAGACGAAGGACGAAATCTCCTTCGGCATGCTCCTGGACCGCGAACAGTCGCGCAACCAGGAGTGGAGCAACTGGACGCCGGACGGCGTCAACAGCGCGAAGGTGAGCCGCTACCCGCACCTGGAGGGGCTCAAGGGCATCAAGCCGCGCAGCATCTTCAGCATCACCCCGTACGTGGCCACCACGGTGGCGCTCAAGACGACGGACGACCGGGGCGTCTTCCGTCCCAACGTGGGCGCGGACGCGCGCATCGACCCGACGCCCTGGCTGGCGGTGAAGCTCACCGCCAACCCGGACTTCAGCGACGCGGAGGCAGACCAGAGCTTCCTCCTGCTGGACACGGACCAGCCGCTCCTGCCGGAGCGCCGCGCGTTCTTCACGGAGAGCGAGCACCTCTTCATCGCGCCCATCAACGTCTTCACCTCGCGCCGCATCGCGCTGCGGCCGCATGACCGGGTGTGGGGCGGCCTGCAGCTCACCGGCAAGCTGGGGGGCTTGAGCTTCTCGATGATGGACGTGCAGCACCGCGACCTCACCGGCCGGGACGCCAACGGCCGTGAGGTCTTCGAGAACGTCAACTCCGGCGTCATCCGCTTGCAGCAGGACATCGGCAAGCGGTCGATGATCTCCCTGGTGGCGCTCAACCGCAGCGGGCGGGGCGGGCTGTTCGGGGACTCGGACTTCCAGACGGTGGGCGTGGACGGCAACTTCCACGTCTTCGAGGAGTTCTTCATCCAGGCGCAGGCGCTGAAGAGCTGGAGCCCGCTGGGCAACGAGGACTCGGACGCGTACCACGTGGGCCTGCACCGCTTCGACACGCTGTCGGAGTTCTGGTTGCAGTTCGAGGACATCGGGAAGAACTACGCGAACCCGCTGGGCTGGACGCCGGTGGTGGACAAGCAGGGCTACAACTCGCGCCTGTTCCTGAACCCGTTCCCCGGGTGGCGCTTCCTGCCCCGGCTGGACGTGACGTGGGACTCGCTGTGGCGCCGCAACCACGAGGGCGAGCGCACGCGCTGGCGCAACCGCCTCAACGTGCAGCCCTACCTGCACCACGACTTCGCGCTCTACCTGGAGGGCATCTACGACGACAACCTGGGCTTCCGGGACCGGCTGGGCACGTTCGGCTTCACCCTGTTCCCGCACGACTGGCAGAGCTACACGCTGACCGCCGTCGCCGGCCGCTTCCTGGGCGGGGAGATCCGCGGCTTCAACGGCGCGGCGAACATCAAGATTGGCCCGCACATCGTCGCGCGCTTCAGCGGCTTCTACACGCGCAACTTCAACGTGCCGACGAACAGCGACCTCTACGGCACCTCCGGAGACGGCTACAGCTTCTCCGGCTACGCGCAACTGCGTTACCACTTCAGCCCGGACCTCTACGCGCGCCTGACCTTGCAGAAGGGCGGCGTGTACGAGCTGGCGGACTACAACTCCGTGAAGGGCACGTTCCTGGACGCGATGGTGGGGTGGCACTACCGCCAGTGGAGCGACATCTTCCTCGTCTACACGGATCAGCCCTTCGGCGGCTCCCAGGAGCGGCGGATCCTCTCGAAAATCTCCTTCAACTACTGACCTGTCCCAAGGGCCATCCGCATGACCTCCGCCGACCCGCAGAGCCTCAAGCGCCGCTACGACGAGGTGTCCCCGAAGTACGACCAGGGCGCGCCGGACGCCACGGCCATCAAGCTGTTCTGGCTGACGTACGAGCACCTCACCTGGAAGCCCGTGGAGGCGCTCCTGCCGAAGGACGGCACGGCCTGGCGCGTGCTGGACGCGGGCGGCGGGGGCGGCAAGTTCGGCACGCGCTTCGCGGAGGCCGGTCACCACGTCACCGTGCTGGACATCTCACCGGGCATGCTCGACGGCGCGAAGGCGCAGTTCGCCGCGAAGGGGCTGCTGGACCGCGCCGCCTTCGTGGAGGGCAACGTCGCGGCGCTGGAGCTGCCGGACGCGGCCTTCGACCTGGTCTTCTGCGAAGGCGACCCGGTGTCGTACTGCCTGGACGCGTACCCGCGCGCGGTGAAGGAGCTGGTGCGCGTGGCGAAGCCGGGCGCGCCGGTGGTGCTGGGCGTGGACAACCGCTACGAGGCGTTCTCCGGCTACCTGAAGCTGGGCAAGCCGCAGGAGGCCTTCCGCACGCTGCACGATGGCCGCACCACATGCCCGTATGGCCTGCCGGTGCACGCCTTCACGGTGCGCGAGCTGGAGCGCGCGGTGGCGGACGCGGGCGCGGAGCTGCTGGAGGTCTTCGGCAAGCCGGTGATGTTCTTCGACATGCTCAAGGCGATGGCGGCCGCGCACGGCGGCACCGCGGAGAGGCCGTGGGACGCGTGGGCCGCGCGCGAGGAGATATTGGCGTTGCAGGAGAAGCTGGCGCACGAGGGCTTCGCCGTCCTGGGGCAGCACCTCCAGGTGATGGCGCGGCGCAAGGGCTGACGCCATGGGCCTCCCCTTCCTGGGCGTGGGGCTCAGCTACCGCTGGGACCTCAATCCGCACCTGGCGCGCGGCAACCCCGGCGTGGACTGGCTGGAGGTGACGCCCGAGCACTTCCTGCCGCTCACGCCGGACTCGGAGCGGCGGCTGGAGCTGCTCGCGAAGCGCTACCCGCTGGTGGGCCACAGCCTGGAGCTGTCGGTGGGCTCGGACGGCGTGGACGCGCCCGGCTACCGCGAGGGCTTGAAGCGCATCCGTCACGTCACGAAGAGCGTCTGGCACGGGGACCACCTGTGCTTCACGCGCGTGGGCAACCTGCCCCTGCGCGCGCTGACGCCGGTGCCGCTGACGGAGGAGGCGGTGGCCACGTGCGTGCGCAACGTGAAGGCGGCGCAGGCGGACCTGGACGTGCCCTTCGTGGTGGAGAACATCGCGTATCTCTTCCACACGCCGCTCAACACGCTGGATGAAGCGGAGTTCCTGCGCCGCGTGGTGGAGGGCGCGGACTGCGGGCTGCTGCTGGATTTGCACAACCTCCACTGCAACGCGGTCAACCACGGGTTCGACCCGTATGCCTTCCTGGACCGTCTGCCATTGGAGCGCGTGGTGCAGGTGCACCTGGCCGGCGGCGTCACGGTGGAGGGGTTGAGATTGGACAGCCACTCCGCGCCGTCGCCGGAGGAGGTGTGGCGCTTGTTGGAGTACGTGGCGCCACGCAGCCCGGTGCGAGGGGTGAACTTCGAGATGGACAGCGGCTTTCCTCCCTTCTCGCGGCTGGTGGAGGAGCTGGCCCGCGCGCGCGCCATCCTCCAGCGCTGCGGTGCGAGCGCGGCATGAGCTACCCACGAACCTTGGAGGTCCTGGCGCGGCTGCACGTGGATCCCCGCTTCCGTGAAGCGTGGCGCCGCGATGCCCCCGGCGCCCTGGCCCCGCTGGGCCTGACGCCGTCGGACGCGGAGGCGCTCCAGCGGGTGGAGCCGGTGGTGGTGGAGCGCGCCGGCCGGATGATGGACTTCCACCGCACCGAGCGCGTGCGCGAGCAGCTCCCCTGGGTGGATGAAGCGAAGCGGCCGGAGCTGGGATGGCTGCGCGCGCGCTTCCTCCAGGACGTGCCGCCGGAGGTGCTCAACCGCGAGGAGGCCATCGCCTACTGCCGCTTCCTGGAGGCCGGTGAGCACGCGAAGCTGCCCGCGTACGTGCCTCAGTTGGCCCGGTGCGAACGGCTGCGCCTGTCGCTCGCGTGGGGGCTCGTCCCCATGCCGGCGTCAGGGCTGTTCGTGGAGTCCTTCGACCACCCGGTGCTCACGCTGCTCGCCGCGCTGGACGCGCCGGGCTGGCCCCCGGTGGAGCCGAAGCCCACGCGCGTGGAGTACCTCAAGGTGCCCGGCCTGCCCGCCGTGATGCCTCGCGAGCTGCCGTCACCTTGAGGTGCCCCGTGCGCCTTCAGTGCTTGCGGTGGTGCGTCTTCTCGTAGGTGCCCATGAGCTGGGTCTCCCCCACGATGTGCCCCTGCATCGCCTTGAGCAGCTCCGTGCGCGTGGGCTGGTTCAGGTCCGGCAGCACCGTGTCCAGGGCGTACAGCTTGAAGAAGTACCGGTGGCTCCCGATGGGAGGCATGGGGCCGCCGTAGTCCTGCCGGCCGAAGTCGTTGCGCCCCAGCTTCACCCCGTCGGGCAGCACGTCCAGGGTCGCCCCGTCCGGGATGTTCTGGGCGTTGACCGGGAGGTTGTAAAGGACCCAGTGGCAGAAGGTGCGCTGGGGGTTCGCCGGGTCCGGCGCGTCCGGGTCTTCCACGATGAGGGCCAGGCTCCTGGCCCCGGCGGGGAGGTTCTCCCAGTGCAGGGGAGGCGCCTTGTCGTCCCCCTCGCCGGTGTAGGCGATGGGGATGGGCATCCCGTCCTTGAACTTCGGAGAGGTGAGCTCGAGCGGCTTCGGCATGCGTGACTCCTCGGGCATGAACGGCCAACGTGACCCCCGCCAAGCTGGCGATGCCGCGGGCCCGGTGCTGAGAGACGGAGGGCGCTCCGCCCGGCCGCCCGTCACCTCCCTGGGGCCTGGCCGCCGCTGATCCACCGGGCGCCCCCCGGGACGCCTGCTCCTTCGAGCCTTATTACAGAGGAGAAGCCACCCCTCCGGCCCGGCGCCGTGATAGCTGCGCTTGCGGGTGCGGCAACCGCTGCTGGCGGTGGGGTGGCCCGGGTCCGCGTACCGGTTGCACGCGCCGCGCATTCGGTGCTAAGCGGCGCCCGCGCGTGTATGGGCGGGGTCGGGGTTGGTGAAGGAAACCCAAGACTTTCCCGGGGTTTGGTGAGGCGTCCGCATGGCAGACCAGGAGCCTCGCAAGCAGGAGGACGCGCCGGGCAGTGAGCTGGGCGAGACGGCCCGGCAGATGCGGGCGGCGGAGCCGTACATCTCCGCGGTCTGGAAGCTGGTGGGCGGGGCGGTGGTGGGGGTCCTGGGAGGGTTCTTCCTGGACCGGTGGCTGGGGACGTCGCCCTGGCTGCTCCTGGGCTTGAGCCTGGTGGGGATTGGCGTGGGGTTCTACGGCTTCCTCCACGCGATGGCGCGGCTGGGGAAGCGCAAGTGACGGGGACGGGCGGACAGCCGAAGCGGGACCCGTTCTGGTCGCACGCGGGGCTGGCGGCGGCGGTGATGGGCGTGGGCGCGGTGGTGGCGGCGGCGCTGCCGAAGGTGACGGAGGACCGGGTCTCCGCGCTGCTGGGCGTGGGCATCGCGGCGGTGACGGGCGTGCTGGCGCTGGTGCTGAAGCGGCGCGCGGCGATGCAGGCGGATTTGAAGGCGGCGTTGAAGGTGGTCGGGGTGGTCTTCGCTCTCAGGGGCGTGGGCGTCGGGGTCGGGCTGGCGTGGGTGGTGTCCCGGGGTTTGAGCGCGATCGCGTTCGTGGGCGGCTTCTTCGGCGTCTACTTCGCGCTGCAGTGGATTGAAGTCAGCTACGTGATGGCCGCGTCGAAAGACACGGCGGGCGGAGACGAGTGATGCGCAAGGCAATGGTGCTGTTCGCCTGTCTGTTCGCGGGCGCCGTGTGGGCCTCCGACCCGGCCGGCGAGCACGGTTACGCGAACGAGTCCAAGGACGCCGAGGGCGAGGACGTCGCCGGCTACATCCTCCACCACGTGGCGGACTCGAACGAGTACGAGTTCGAGGTCCCCCTCAGCCACAACCACATCCCCATCCACCTGCCGCAGATCCTCATCCCGCTGAGCGAGGGCGCCTGCACGCCGGTGGCCGACCCGCACGGCGGCGGTCACGGCGAGGTCTACCCGGGCCTGGGCGCCGGCTGCCTGGACCTCTCCATCACCAAGCACACGGTGATGATGTGGCTGGCGGCGCTGCTGCTCATCGGCTCCATCCTCATCTGGAGCAACCGCGACAAGACGAAGCTCGTGCCGCGCGGCGCCGGGGCGAACCTCTTCGAGATGCTCGTGCTGTTCGTGCGCGACGAGCTGGCCATCAAGAACATCGGCAAGGAGGAGGGCCCCCGGTACGTGCCCTACCTGCTCACCGCGTTCTTCTTCATCCTCTTCATGAACCTGCTGGGCCTGTTCCCCTGGATGGCGACCGCCACGGGCAACATCGCGGTCACCTGCGGCCTGGCGCTGTGCACCTTCTTCGTCACGCAGGCGGCGGGCATCCGCGCGGCGGGCATCGGCGGCTACCTCAAGCACCTGACGGGCGGCGTGGCCCCCTGGCTGTGGCCCATCATGATTCCGGTGGAGTTCCTGGGCCTGTTCACCAAGCCCTTCGCGCTCACCATCCGTCTGTTCGCCAACATGCTGGCGGGCCACATCGTCATCTTCTTCCTGCTGGGCCTCATCTTCATGCTCCGCAACCCCGCGGTGGCGCTGGTGAGCGTGCCGTTCGCCTTCGGCATCTACCTGCTGGAGCTGTTCGTGGCCTTCGTGCAGGCGTACGTGTTCACCATGCTGTCGGCGCTGTTCATCGGGATGAGCGTGGCCATGGGCCACCACCACGACGAGCACCACGAGGGTGGCGCCAGCCACGACCACGGCAAGGCCCACCACGTCGGCTGAGCCGCACAAGTTGACGGGGCGCACGTCGGTGTGACGGCGCGCCCCGGTTGAAGACCCGGCGGTTCGAAAGGCCGCCGGAGGTAGTCCTGAAGGGATTTCACGACCCCCCCACAAGCGGGTCCCGCCTCACGAAAGAAGACGTGCTCCCATGACCAACCTCGCTCTTGCCTTCCTCGCCGCCGGTATCGGCGCGGGTCTCTCCATCATCGGCGCCGCGCTCGGCATCGGTAAGCTGGCCGCCGCCGCCATGGACGCCACGGGCCGTCAGCCGGCCGCCGGTGGCGACATCCGCACCACGATGATCATCGCCGCGGCCCTCATCGAAGGCGCCACGCTGTTCGCGCTGGTCGTCTGCATCCTGCTCGCCATCAAGCAGTAAGGCCGGCAGGTCGCAACGGGAGCCGGCGTCCGCTTCGGGAAGAAGGGGCGCCGGCGTTCCGGCTCGCAGTGCGCAGCACCTGTGTCACATGAAGTCTCCCGCATCCTCCCTCTGCCTCTTCGCTTCACCGGGACCCGCCATGTTCCTGCCCTCTGTCCTCGCCGCCAGCAGCTTCGTGGAGGTCCGTCCGGGCCTCATCTTCTGGACCATCGTCACCTTCGTCATCGTCCTGCTGGTGCTGCGGGCGAAGGCGTGGGGGCCCATCCTGTCGCTCGTCGAGGAGCGCGAGAAGCAGATCTCCAACGCCATCGAGAGCGCCAAGCGTGAGCGCGCCGAGGCGGAGAAGCTGCTCGCCGACCAGAAGACGGCCATCGCCGAGGCCCGCCGCGAGGCCGCGGAGACCACCCGCCGCGTGCAGGCGGACATGGAGAAGTTCCGCGACGAGCTGATGGCCAAGAGCCGCAAGGAGGCGGAGGAGCTGAAGCTGTCCGCCCGCCGCGAGATTGAAGACCAGAAGGCCAAGGCCATCGCGGAGGTCCGCGCCATGGCCGTGGACCTGGCCATGGAAGTGGCCGGCAAGCTCATCAACGAGCGCATGGACGACGCCAAGCACCGCGCGCTGGCCGAGCAGTTCGTGCAGGGCCTGCCCGGCGCCACCAGCGCCACGGCGACCCGCCGCTCGGCCTAAAGGCCGGGAGTCTTCCGCCGCGCCCGCCTGTTCCAGGAATCCATCATGGCTCTCTCCATCGGCATCGTCGGTCTGCCCAACGTGGGCAAGTCCACCCTGTTCAACGCCCTGTCCGCCGCGGGCGCGCAGGCGGCGAACTATCCGTTCTGCACCATCGAGCCGAACGTGGGCGTGGTGCCGGTGCCGGACGACCGCCTGGACCAGTTGTCGGCGCTCGTGAAGCCGCTGAAGAAGATCCCCACGTCGCTGGAGTTCGTGGACATCGCCGGCCTGGTGCGCGGCGCGTCCAAGGGCGAGGGCCTGGGCAACCAGTTCCTGGGGAACATCCGGCAGGTGAACGCGGTGCTCCACGTGCTGCGCTGCTTCGAGGACGACAACGTCACCCACGTCGAGGGAGGCGTGAACCCGGTGCGGGACCGGGACGTGGTCGACACGGAGCTGTGCCTCAAGGACCTGGAGACCGTGGAGAAGCGCCGCGAGCGCTCGCTGAAGAACACCAAGGTTGGCGGCAAGGCGGGCGAAGAGGCCAAGGCCGAGGTCGCGCTCCTGGAGCGCATCAAGGCGAAGCTGGATGAAGGCGTCACGGTGCGCGCGCAGAAGCTCACCGACGAAGAGAAGGCGGCCATCCAGGACCTGTTCCTGCTGACGGACAAGCCCGTGCTGTACGTGGCGAACATCAGCGAGAAGCAGATTGGCAAGGAGGACGCGGACCCGCGCGTGCAGGCGGTGCGCGAGATGGCCGCGAAGGAGGGCGCGGGCGTGGTGGTGCTGGCGGCGGCGCTGGAGTCTGAAATCCAGCAGCTCCCCGAGTCCGACCGTCCCGGCTTCCTGGCGGACTCCGGCCTGACGGAGCCGGGCCTGCACAAGGTGGTTCGCGAGGGCTACAAGCTGCTGGGCCTGTGGACGTACTTCACGGTGGGCGAGCAGGAGTGCCGCGCCTGGACCATCCACAAGGGCTTCAAGGCGCCGCAGGCGGCGGGCGTCATCCACTCCGACTTCGAGCGCGGCTTCATCAAGGCGGAGGTCTTCTCGTGGACCGACCTGGTGAAGCTGGGCAGCGAGTCGGCGGTGAAGGAGAAGGGCCTGCTGCGCGTGGAGGGCAAGGAGTACGTCGTGCAGGACGGCGACTGCATGCACTTCCGCTTCAACGTCTGACGCGGGGCCTTCCCCATTGTGGGAAGTGACGACGGGCGCTGCCTTCCACTCACGGAAGGGGCGCCCGTTTCGTTTGCTAGCGGGGACCGCTCAGCCACGTATAGCCCCAGAGGCCCACGGCCAGTGCGGCCAGCACGGTGGAGAGGATGGCCGAGCGCTTCGTGCGGCCGGCGGGGTCCGGGTGGTTCAGGGCGTACTTCCACACGCCGCCCACGCGCAGGCCCAGGAAGAGGAGCAGGAGCACGGGGCCCACGACCTGCCAGCCCTCGGGGCGCTTGAGGATGACGATCCACGAGGCGATGAACGCCACGTTGCCGAGCAGCATCAGGGCGGGATAGGGCAGGGTCGGGCGGGAGGTGTTCACGGGGCCGCCAGTGTGCGCACGGGAGCCCGGAGCACCAAACGGAAAGCCGCGCGGCGTGCACGCCATGTGACAGCCGTTTGAAATGTTTCACGGTGCTACCGGGCGGGGGCTTCCACGTAGCGTGCGCGGGGGCGGAGCAGGTGGCCCTGTTCCCGCTGCTCCAGGACGTGGGCGACCCAGCCCGCGGTGCGTCCCAGGCTGAAGAGCACGGTGGCGGCGCCGGAGGGCAGGCCCAGCGCGTCCGCGAGCATCACCAGGCCCCAGTCCAGGGACGGTGGGGGATGGCCGGCGTCGCGCATGGTGTCCATGACGGCGCGGGCCACGCGGACCCTGGGGGCTTCGGGCTTCACGCTCAACGCGGCGGCGACGAGGGGCGGCGTGCGCGGGTCGCCCTTCAGGTAGAGGCGGTGGCCGAAGCCCGTCACGGCTTCGCCCCGGCGCAGGCGGCCGTGGACGACCTGCGCGGCGCGCTCCGGGCGGCCGACCTCCGCGATGAGCGCTTCCACGCGGTCGCAGGCGCCGCCGTGGCGGTGGCCGGAGATGGCCGCGAGCGCCGCGCTGATGCACGCGTACAGGTCCGCGCCGGAGGAGGCCGTCACGCGGGCCGCGAAGGTGGAGGTGTTCAGCTCGTGGTCGGCGCAGAGCACCAGCGCCAGGTTGATCAGCTCCGCGGTCCGCTTCGGCTTCGCGTCCCAGGCCGTGGCGAGTGAGGCGGCCACCGTGGGTTCCTTCAACGCGCGAGCCACGCGGCCGGGAGCCTGGGCCACGCAGACCCAGGCGCCCAGGTGACGGATGAGCCTGCGCGCGCGGAGCATGTCCTGCTCCACGGGCGCGGCGAAGCGGCCCGCGTCGTTCGCGGCGAGGAGCGGCACCAGCGCCGCGAGCGCGGAGAGGGGCGGGGTGTCTCGCGGCAGCATGGCCGCCAGGGCGGTGGGGGTGACGGGCGATGGCTGCGCTTCCGGCGCGGGCCATGCGGTGGGCTCCCGCGGCAGGTGCCCGGTCCACAGCAACTCCGCCACGTCCTCGAAGCGGTGGCCTCGCGTGGCCAGCGCCACCGCGTCGTGGCCCCGGTACGCGAGCCCCTCTTCGCTGATGCGTGACACCGACGAGTCGATGACGGGCTCGCCCCAGCGCAGGGCTCCGGACGCCACCGCCGCGTGGCCCGCGCGGGCGTCGTGGCGCGTCTTCAGCCGCTCCACGTCCGCGCGCAGGTAGCGGTTCTCCTTCGTGCCCTTCTCCGGCACGCACCGCACGAGCCCCCGGCTGACGTAGGTGTAGAGCGTCGCCCGCTTCACGCCCAGCAGGGCCGCCGCCTCCTCCGCGCGCAGCAGCTCCTCCTCAACTGGATGGTCGAATCGAGATTGAGAACGTCCCCCTGCGCGACGCACCATGTTTCACGTGCCTCCCGGGCGCGGAGTCTCGACTCGACTGGACCCTCCTGTCGAGCTGGGCCGCTCGTGGGCGAGGCATGACCTGGCGGGGAGAACGACCATGAACGTGGATTTCGGACGCACGTCGTCGGACTACGCGAAGCACCGGGCAGGCTTCCCGGAGGCCTTCTACACACGGCTCGAACAGGACGGCGTGCTCACGCCCGGCCTGCGCGTGCTCGACCTGGGCACGGGCACCGGCACCGTCGCGCGCAACCTGGCCCGGCGCGGCTGCGACGTCACCGCCCTGGATGTGTCCGCTCCGCAGTTGGAGGCCGCGGCCCGGCTCGCCCGCGACGAGGGCCTCGCCGTGGACTTCCGTGAGGCGCCCGCGGAGAACACCGGCCTGCCCTCGGGGACCTTCGACCGCGTGTTCGCGGGCCAGTGCTGGCACTGGTTCGACCGCGCCGCCGCCGCGCGCGAGGTGTTCCGCCTGCTCAAGCCCGGCGGGAAGCTGATCCTCTGCCACTTCGACTGGACCGCCCTGCCCGGCAACCTGCTGGAGGCCACCGAGGCCCTGGTGGAGCAGTTCAGTCCCCGCGTCCAACTGGCCGTGGACCACTTCGGCCAGGGCGTGGGCCTCTACCCGCAGTGGTTCCGCGACGTGGGCGTGGCCGGCTTCCAGTCCCTCACGTCCTTCACCTTCGACACGCTCACGCCCTACACCCACGAAGCGTGGCGCGGACGGATGCGCGCCAACGCGCGGATCGGCGCCATGCTCGCGCCCGAGCAGGTGGCCCGCTTCGACGCCGCGCTGGCCGCGCTCCTCGCCGCGCGCTTCCCCCAGGAGCCGATGTCCGTTCCCCACCGCGTGTTCGCGCTCGTCGCGGAGCGCCCGTGAAACAGGAGCCCCCCATGGCCTCGCCCCACCTCATCCACGCCGAAGACGTTCCCTGGACCGAGCTCGCCCACGGCCGCCGCGTGGCGCTCAAGCGCAAGCAACTGGGCGCCGCCGCGCACGGGCGCAAGCTCGGGTGCAGCCTGGTGGAGATTCCGCCGGGCCGCCGCTCGTGGCCGCTGCACTACCACCTGGGCAATGAAGAGGCCGTGTACGTGCTGTCCGGCACGGGCTCGCTGCGCCTGGGCACGGAGACGCTGCCCGTGCGCGAAGGGGACTACGTCGCGCTGCCGCCGGGCGCGGAGTGCGCGCACCAGCTCATCAACGACGGCCCACAACCGCTGCGCTACCTGTGCTTCTCCACCATGGAGGCGCCGGACGTGCTCGTGTACCCGGACTCGAAGAAGGTGGGCGTCTTCGCGGGCGCCGCGCCCGGGGGCGACAAGGCCTCGCGCACGCTGCACGCGTACCTGCCCCTGGACGCGCAGGTGGATTACTGGGAGGGCGAGGAGCCCTGATAGGGTGGCCCCGCCATGGCCTCCCTGCTGGATGCGCTCGACCGCGAGCGGCTGCTCAAGGACCCCGCCGCCGCGTCCGGGCTCGTCCCGAAGGGCGAGCCTCCCCACGTGTCGCTGCTGCGGCTGTGCGACGCGGGCCTGCTCGTGGGCGGGCTCACCGTGGGGTACGGCGTCCGGCCGGATGAGCTGGTGGGCCCGCTCACCGCGGCCATGGGCGGCGCGGCCCGCAGGCTCAAGGTCGTGGACGTGCGCGAGCGCCCCGCGCTGGAGCTGCACGTCGCGGCGGGCGACGTCACGGAGCGCTGGGAGGTGGAGGACGTGTCCGCGCTCGTGCACAACCTCAACGACCTGTACCGCGACGCGGCCGACGTGCGCGCGGTGGCGGTGCTGGGGGAGTGGGAGGACTCGCTGCAACTGCTCTGCGTCGAGCGCCGCGCCCTGGGGCGGCTGTTGCGGCAGCCCTTCTTCGCGCCCCTCAACGCGCGAGGGCTCCAGGACCTGATTCCGTCCCGCTGAAGCCGGGGGCCTCCCTCGACCCCGGACGGCCGGTGGGGCACCATGGGGGCATGCGCATCACGCTGGCTCTCATCGTTGGATTGCTCCTGGCGCAGGTCGCTCGCGCGGAGCCGGATTCCTTTGACCTGGGCACCGGACGCGACGGCGCGCTCACCCTCGCCACGGGGCAGGGCGTCGCCCTGAGCGAGCACGCCCCGCTGGGAAAGAGCGTCGCGGCGGGGGGGCTGGAGCTGGCCGTGTCCGGCCTCAAGATCGCCGCCGGCGACCTGGTGATGATCCACGAGAGCACCGGCCTGTCCTCCGCGCCTGACGTGGGCAACACGAAGCCCGTGTCGCTGGTGGGGTCGGTCACGGTGGGGCGCTGGGAGCTGGCGCGGGTGGAGAAGGTGTCGGCCACCACGCCCGCCGTCCTCACGCTGACCGCGCCGCTGCGCTACGCGTACGCCACGGGGCGCGCCCAGGTGGTGCGCGTGGCCGAGTACTCCGACGTCAACATCCAGGAGGGCGCGCGGCTCACCGTGACGCCGTGGAACGGCCGGTCCGGCGGCATCCTCGCGATGCTGGTGCGCGGGAAGGTGGTCAACGACGGCCGCATCGACGCGGATGGCCTGGGCTACCAGGGCGGCGTCTTCCAGCCTGACACCGCCGACCTGACGGGCTGCACGGCGATGGAGCTGGAGCAGGGCAAGGGCGGCGCCGAGCGCGGCGAGGGCGTGGCGGGCACGGTGTCCCGGACCGGGCTCGCCAGCGGGCGCGGCAACCTGACCAACGGCGGTGGCGGCGGCATCTGCGCGGCGGCCGGCGGTGGCGGTGGCGGACACGGCGGGGTGGGCGGTTTCGGTGGGCGCACGTCCGCGGGGGACGGCGCGCGCGACCAGGGCGGGGTGGGCGGCGCGCCGCTGAGCTACTCCCTCTTCGAGCGATTCACGTTCGGCGGCGGAGGCGGCGCGGGGCAGGGCTTCGACACGGCCGGCTCCAACGGCGCCGCGGGCGGCGGCGTGGTGTTCATCCGCGCCAGCGCGTTCGACGGCAGGGGCGTCTACAGCGCCTCGGGCTCGACCGCGGGGGCGTCCGCGGGCAACGACGGCGCGGGCGGTGGCGGCGCGGGCGGCGCGGTGGTGCTGCGCGCGGTGGAGTTCGTGAACTGCGGCGGGGTGGAGGCGCGGGGTGGCGCGGGCGGCAACACCCTGATGGACAAGCAGCCCTTCGGGCCGGGCGGGGGTGGCGCCGGGGGCCGCATCCTGCTCGAGGGCAAGAGCATCGCGTGCGCGCCCAACGCGAGCGCGGGCAGCGCGGGCGTGTCCGGCTATCCGGGCGCGGGTTCGTACGGCGCGGGGCCGGCCTCCGCGACGTCGGATGGCGGCACGCCCCCGGCCGGCACGTCCACCGGGACGGTGGATCAGGTGGTCCAGTCCTTCCAGGTGCCCGTCACGCCCGCCATCACGGCGCCCGTGTCGGGCGAGGCCTCCACCACCACGCGCCCGCGCTTCGAGGGGACCGCGGGCACGACCGGGCCTATCGTCCACCTGGTCGTGGATGGGCGGGAGATTGGCGCGGTGGTGCCGGGCTCGGACGGCCGCTTCACCTTCGACCCCTCCACGCCGCTGAGCGCGGGCGCGCACGACGTCGTCGCGTGGGCGGAGGCGCTGGGCGTGGCGAGCAAGGCCTCCACGCCGGTGCGCTTCAGCACGCCCGCGGTGGTGCTCGCGGACGGCGGCGTCGTGCAGATGGCCGTGCTGGTGGTGCCCTCGAACGGGGACACCGTGGGGCCCACGCCGCTGTTCGCCGGCACCGCGCCCAACGGCGTGAACGTGGGCGTGGTCATCGACGACGGGCCGGACATCCTCGTGCCGTTGGACCTGCTGGGGCGCTTCCGCTACCAGGTGCCGGACTCCGCGCCGCTGGGCGTGGGGCCGCACAAGGTCACGGTGCACTCGCACAACGAGGCGGGGGATGACGGGCCGTACTCCGACGTCGTGGGCTTCGAGGTGGTGGTGGCCGGCGCGGACGGCGGCACCGACGCGGGCACGGTGGATCCGGCGACGCCCATGGTGCTCGTGCCCGAGGAGGGCGCCACGGTGGATCCGGCCTTCATGTTCGTGGGCGTGGCGCTGCCCGGCACGTCCGTGCGGCTGGAGCTGGACGGCGCGGCGCTCGCGACCGCCACCGCGGACGCGGAGGGCGTCTTCCGCCACGTGCTGACGGCGGACACCGCGCTCGCGACGGGGGCGCACAAGGTCGTCGCGCAGGTGGTGACGGCCCAGGGCGAGGCGGGGCCGCGCTCACCGGAGGTGGGCTTCCAGGTGCGAGGCCCCACGGACCTGGACGTGGGCTGCGGCTGCGGGTCCGCGCCCGCGGGGATGATCAGCCTCTGGGCGCTGGTGGGCCTGGGCGCCCTGGCGCGCCGCCGCCGTTCGTCGAGCTGAGCCGGAGCGGAAGGGGCCCTCCAGGCGTCCGGCCGGGTCGGCGGGCGCGCCATGAGGGTGGCCGTTATCTACCCGCGCTCGAAGGCGTCCCGGCTCCCGGGACGACAGGGTGGCGCGCGTGACGACGGACGTGTCCTCGGAAGAAGCTCCCTCCCGGCGGGCCCGGCGCCCGGCCCGGGCCCCGGCCTGGCGGTGGATGGTGTCCCTGCTGCTGGGGTTGGGCCTGCCCGTCGCGCTGCACGTCTACATCGGCCTGCGCCTCTTCTCCGCGCCCGGCTGGCCCGCCCCCTGGGCCGCCGTGGGCTGGGGGCTGCTGGGCCTCTGCTTCCTCGTCCTGCTGGCGGGGTTCCGCGCCGCCTCGCGCCGGAGCGAGGCCACCGGCTTCACCCGCGTCATCCAGTGGGGCGCGTACCTCTGGCTGGGCGCGTTCGGCGTGTTCCTCACCGCGGTGCTCGCCTCGGACGTCGTGGGCGCCGCGCTGTCGCTGTCCGGCGCCGTCACGGACATGCACGCGCTCGCCCGGGGCCGCGCGGCCGCCGTGCTGGGCACCGCCGTGCCCGCCGTGGCCTTCGCCTTCGTCACCGCGCGCGGCAGGGCCCGCGTGGAGCGCACCACCGTGGCCCTGAAGGACCTGGGCCCGGGCCTGGACGGCCTCCGCGTCGTGCAACTGTCCGACGTGCACGTGGGCCCCACCCTGGACGGCGTGTGGCTCCAGCGCGTGGTGGACCAGGTCAACGCCCTGGCGCCGGACCTCGTCGCCATCACCGGCGACCTGGTGGACGGCTCCGTGGACGCGCTGCGCGACCAGATGACGCCGCTCGCGTCCCTCAAGGCCCCGCTGGGCGTCTACTACGTCACCGGGAACCACGAGTTCTACCACGGCGCCCGCGCCTGGATGGCCGAGGTCTCCCGGCTGGGCATCACCGTCCTCACCAACGAGCACCGCGTCGTGGAGCGCGGCGGCGCGAGGCTCGTCGTCGCGGGCGTCACCGACCATGACGCCGGCCACATGGATCCACCCCTGGCCAGCCGCCCCGACCTCGCGCTCGCCGGTGCCCCGCCGGACGTGCCCCGCCTGCTGCTGGCCCACCAGCCCCGCACCGCCCTGTCCCTCCAGGGCCTGCGCGTGGACCTCCAGTTGTCCGGCCACACCCACGGCGGGCAGATCTTCCCCTTCATGTTCTTCGTGAAGCTCCAGCAGCCCGTCGTCCGGGGCCTGGCCACCGTCGCCGGGACCCGGGTCTATACGCACCGCGGCACCGGCTACTGGGGGCCCCCCCTGCGCCTGGGCCCCGCTCCGGAGATCGCATCCCTCACCCTGGTAGGAGCTCCCCGTTCTGACGGTGATTCAAGCCAAGCTTGATATTTCCGTTCTTGCTGCTTATTGTTCGGGACGTGGCCACCGCACCGTCTTCCCTCCTTGTCCCGGAATTCGCTTTCAGCCGTCCCACGGTGCCCGGGGTGCCGGGTGCGCGGCGCGGGACCCGGGTCCCGGCCGCATCGCCCCGGACGGGGAAGGCGGCGCCGGTGCTGCTGGTGGTCTCCGAGGCCCCCGAGGTCCGGCTGGCGGTGGCGCGTGAGGTGGGGCTGGCGTGCCGGGTGGTGACGGCGCTGGGGGCGACGTCGGCGGACCGGCGGCTGGACATGGGCGTGGCGGTGGACGGGCTGGTGCTGGACCTGGACGCGGATCGCCGCGTCGTGAGCGACTTCCTCTGCCGTCTGGTGGACCGGGGCTTCCACGGTCCGCGCATCCTCCTGTCCTCCGGTTTCCGTCCCGAGGCGAGCGCCACCTTCCTGACGGCCTGTGACACCCACTTCGCACTCGGCCGGCCCTGGCGGGCCGGTGAGCTGCGCACGCTCCTGGAGAGGGTCCTTGGGGTCTCCCACCTCGCTCAATCCGCAAGCCGTCCGTGAGTCCCGCCGTGACGCTCCCCGCCTGGCGCCGTTGACGGCGCGGGTGGCGGACGCGGGCCACGGGCTGTTCACCGGCATCGCCGGGGCGTCCGCGGGCGCCGCGCGCAGCGCGTACCTGGCGCTGGTGCTCTTCGCCAGCGGCATGGCCCGCTGCGCGACGGGGCGCTCGCGGGACGGGCTGCCGCAGCTCAAGCGCTGCCTGTTCCGCGTGGCGCAGGTGCCGGTGGACCTGGTGCTGATGCTGGGCGGGCGCGTGCTGTCCGCCGTGCAGGTGGTGTCGGGCCTGGAGCCCGTGGGCCGCCGGCTGACGGACGCGGAGGTGGACCGGCTGCGTCCCATCTTCGGCGACAGCCTGGACTACCGCTGCGTGCGCGTGAAGGAAGGCGCCCTGGGCCTGCTGGGCCTGCCGGGCCGCGCGTTCGCCCACGGGGACGTCCTCTTCATCCCGCCCGGCTACGGCGCGGTGGGCTTCCGGCTGCTGGTGCACGAGCTCACGCACGTGTGGCAGCACCAGCACGGCGGCACGGGCTACCTGAGCGGCGCGCTCGCGGCCCAGTACCTGGGGGACGGCTACGACTGGCGCAAGGCCGTGGGCCACCGGCGCTGGGCGGAGCTCAACCCGGAGCAGCAGGCGCAGTTCATCGAGGACGCCGCCGACGCGCAGCTCATCCCCCACGTGGGCCGCCCCACGCCCCAGCAGCGGCTGCGCGGCTGGAGCGACGCCGCCCTGTGCCTGCTGGACGAGGCCCTGGACTGCCTCTACGCCGGACGGGGCGCCCCCTAGGGCCTTCCCCCAGGCGGCCCGGCGCAACCCCGGGCCCCGAACCCGGACAATCCCCCAGGACTCCCAGGACGCGTGTGTCGTTTCATGTGGGCTAATGGACCCGTGAACGGCGCGCTTCCCGTGGACGGGGGAATGCGGGACTACCTGCCATATAGGGATGGGCCCGGGTGACGTGGCGGGTTATAACGACCTCTGAACCGTTCCGGCGGTGGCGGGGTCGCGAGCCTTGCGGCCACCCCACCGGACGTCACGTGCAAGGTTGATGTGGTGAAAACCCACCCCCGAGGTCGTCTCGCATCCGGCCGCGTCCGGAAGAAGCCCCGTGTGGCGCCCGCGTCGGCGGCGGCGCTGTCGCGGCGGCAGTTGGAGCGCAAGCTGGCGGTCAGCGTGGGGGCGGCGGCCCGGGCCGCGCGGCTGCGGGCTGGCCTCACGCAGGCGGACGTGGCGGATCGCGTCGGCATCGCGTCGGAGGTCTACGGCCGGCTGGAGCGGGGCAAGATGATGCCCAGCGTGCCCACGCTGTTCCGCCTGTGCCTGGCGCTGCAGTTGTCCGCGGACGCGTCCCTGGGGCTGGCCCTGGCGGCGGCGGCGGGCGCGGGGCTGTGGGAGGAGGACTCCACGGACAAGGACGACCTGCCGGAGATGCGCCGCCTGTTGCGCGCGGTGCGCCGGCTGCCGCGCCCCCAGCTCAAGCTGATGAGCCTGGTGGCCAGCGCCATCCTGCCCACGCGCCGGTAGGGGCCTCCCGGCTCCGGCGGCGGCTCTTGGGGCTCAGGGAGCCGACGCGGGAGGGCGGGCCGTGCCCTTGCGCGGATCGGCTTGCGTCACCCGCCACACCCAGCCGGACGGGGTGGGGTCGCGCTGCGCGGTGTTCACGTCCACCGCGTACACGTCCAGGGTGTGCTCGCCCAGGGGCAGGTCCTTCAGGCGCCACGGGGATTCGCAGGGGATGTAGAGGCTGCCGTCCAGCGAGCACCAGAACACGGGCTTCAGCGTGGTGGCGGTGAAGACGAAGGTGGCCTCCCTGGAGGGCGTGGCCCCGGGGGGCCCTTCGTCGATGAACGTGTCCGGCCCCTCATTGCCCGCGCGCGCCAGCGACGGCGGGAAGAGCAGCGGCATCAACATCAGGCACAACAGCAGTGACGCGAGCAGTCCGTGGGGAAGGTAGCGCAGGGACGGCGGGGGAATCATAAGCAGGCTCGCGTGACGCCGGACGCCGCGCGCACCCTGCCTTGGAGCATGTCGTGGAAGAGAGGTCTGGGAGGGGTGGGGCGTTCCACCATGGGCATGGCGTCCGGGGAATGGGAAAGGGCGACTTCCTGGAAGGTGGGGATGGATCCGAAATGGGGCGCCCCGTCCCGGGGAGTGGCCCCGGCATCCACGGCGAGACGTGACGCGCGGAGACAATGTCCTCCAGCGGAAAGGGCGCGGCGCGGGCGGGGCCCCGGCCGGGCGGTGATGGCACGCGTCACGGCGCAGCGCTTGTCAGGGCGGACATCCCCTGGCCTCATGGGCGCTGGCCGGGACCTTCCTTGCACGAACGCCATCGCCCATGACCTTCGCGAAGAGGAGCACGCCCTGGCACGCCGCCGCGCTGGCGCTTTCCCTGGGCCTGTCGTGCCTGGCGCTCCCCGCCCGGGCCCAGGCTCCTGAACCGGACCCTGGCAGTGCCCGCCTGGGCGACACCCTGGACGCGGGCCTGCCCGTCACCCAGGAGAACCTCACGACCGGCGCGGCCCCGCGGAGCATGGACGCGCCGTGGACCGAGGGGGACGGCCCCCAGGACGGGGGCACGGGCACGGTCGCGAAGGAGGCGGAGCTCCAGCGCACCCCGGACGGCGGCTGGGCGGTGGAGCCCGGCGCGGCTCCGCCGGGGCAGGCAGGCGGCGCGGACGCGGGCCCCGCCCTGGCCGCCTTCGTGCCGCCCGCGCTGGTGCGGGACTCGCCCGCGCCGTACCCGCCCCGGCTGGTGGGCGAGGGCGTGGCGGGCACGGTGAAGCTGGAGCTGCTGGTGGACGAGGCGGGCGAGGTGGACACCGCCACGCTGGTGGAGGGCGTGCACCCGCTGCTCGACGAGGCCGCGCTGCACGCGGCGCCCTCCCTGCGCTTCTCCCCCGCGATGATGGAGGGCCAGCCCGTCGCGGTGCGCCTGTTCTTCGAGTACCGCTTCGAGGCGCCCGTCCCGGTGGCCACCTCCACGGACGGCGGCACGCTGGCGGGCTCCGAGCTTCGGGGCCCCATCACCCTCAAGGGCCTGGTGCGGCAGAAGGGCAACCGCCGGCCGCTGATTGGGGCGACGCTGGTGTCGGACGCGGCGCCGGACTCGCCGGTGCAGACGGACGAGAACGGCCGCTTCGAGGCGCGCTTCCCCACGGGCGGCCAGGCGGTGCGCGTGTTCGCCCCCGGCCACAAGCCCGGCCTGTTCCGCGAGGCGCTCAAGTCCACCGAGTCGCTGGAGGTCGTCTACGGCCTGGAGCCGCTCGTGGTGAACCCCTACGAGACGGTGGTGCGCGGCGACCGCGAGCGCACGGAGGTCAGCCGCATCACGCTGCACGACGCGGAGCTGCGCGAGGTGCCCGGCACCATGGGCGACCCGTTCCGCGTGGTGATGCTGCTGCCGGGCGTGGGCAGCATGCTGTCCGGCGTGGCGTACCCGGTGGTGCGCGGCAGCCAGCCCGCGTCCACGGGCTACTTCCTGGACGGCATCCGCATCCCCATCCTCTTCCACCTGTTCCTGGGGCCCGCGGTCATCCACCCGGACTTCCTGGACGCCATCGACTTCTATCCGGGCTCGCCGCCGCCGCAGTACGGCCGGCTGATGGGCGGCGCCATCGACGGGCGCCTCACCCGGCCTCGCGACGACCGCGTGCACGGCAGCGCCTACGCGGACTTCATCAACGCGGGCTTCTTCATTGAGACGCCCTTCAAGTCCACCGGCACCAACGTCAGCCTCGCGGGCCGCTATTCCTATACGCCGTGGATCATCGCGCTCGCGGCCAATCAGTTGCAGGACCCGCCGCCGCCGGGGCGCACCAACCCGAAGGTGGTGCTGGACTTCTGGGACTACCAGGCCCGCGTGGAGCAGGACGTGGGGCGGGGCAAGCTGCGGCTGTTTGCCTTTGGCTCGTCGGACACCTTCGGCTCGGAGGCTCAGGACGACCAGGGCGACACCGCGCTCCAGTCCGTCGCCTTCCACCGCGTGGACCTGAGAGGCCGCCACCCGCTGGGCAAGGGCGAGCTGGAGGTGGGCGGCACCTGGGGCCTGGACCGCTTCGCCGTCGTGTCGCGCGGGCCGGACAACGGGAACGAAATCTACATCGACCAGGACAACTTCTCCGGGCGCCTGGGCTACAGCGTGCCCTTGGATGAGCGGCTCCTGCTGCGCGCGGGCGCGGACCTGGAGCACAAGCGCGCCATCGTGGACGTGCTCACGGTGGAGAACGGCCAGCCGGTGGACGAGGACACGGTGCGCGTGCCCGTGGCGCTGGCCACCTTCACCGGCGCGTACGCGGAAGGCGTGTGGACGCCCGACGACAGATGGACGGTGGTGCCCGGCCTGCGCCTGGACAGCTACCACCTGTCCGGCGGCTTCGACCACAAGGTCATCGAGCCGCGCCTCACCGTGCGCCACAAGCTCACCGACACCGTGACGCTCAAGGGCGGCGCGGGCCTCTTCCACCAGCCGCCCACCACCCTCATCAGCCTGCCGGTGGTGGACGTGGGCAGTCTGTTGTTGGGCCTCCAGGAGGGCGTGCAGCTCTCCACGGGCGTGGAGTGGAAGGCCTTCGACACGTGGGAGGTGGGGCTGGACGTCTACGTGAACCCCATGCTGCGCACCATCGAGCTCACGCCCTTCTCCGACGAGGGCCTGACGGACGACATCGGGGACCCGGGAGATCCGGACGTCATCGAGCCCCCGCCCTCCGGTGGGGGGCCCCCTCGCCAGGACGGCTTCCGCCGGGTGCGCGCGCGGCAGATTGACGTGGATGGACCGCCGGTCAGCCGGGACGACTGGGACCTCCCGGACTTCACCAGCCACGGCCTGGCGTATGGGTTGGAGCTGCTCATCCGCTACCCGCTGGGGAACAACTGGTTCGGCTGGCTTTCGTACAGCCTCCAGCGCAGCACGCGGCGCACCACCTTCTTCCGGTATGACTCGTCAGGTCGGGCCGTCTCCGAGGACTCCGCGGATCTGCCCTTCGCGTTCGACCAGACACACATCCTGAACCTGGTGGTCAGCCACAAGTTCTCCAACAACATCACCCTGGGGGGCGTGCTCCACTTCAACAGCGGACGTCCGGAGTACGGCACCCTGGGGAGCCAGACGCACCGCGAGGGCGTGGACGCGGACGGCCGCCCCGCGTGGGTGCAGGTGGATCGCGATCGGGTGGACCGGCTGCCGCCCTTCTTCCGCTTCGACCTGCGCGTCTCCAAGGCCTGGGCCTACGAGACGTTCAGCCTGGAGGCCTACCTGGACATGCTCAACGTCACCCTCAACACGGAGACGCTGGGCTTCGACTACCTGGGCGGCGGCTACAGCCGGCAACCCCTGACCAAGAGTGCGGTGGGACTGCCCATCGCCCTGCCCATCATCGGCGTCAAGGGCCGGTACTGACCTGCCCTGGAGGGCAGGTCCACTGCTCGGGGGTGAACCGATTTTCGCGCCCCCTGCCCTCCAGGGCTGCTCCACTCTTGGCCAGATGTGTCAGTATTCCGTGAGACGCGGGTTTTTCCAGCCTGCCCGGCACCGACGTGAAGGGTGGGGGAACAGACCTGTAGCGTCGGGGGGAGCACGATGATGGGTTTGTCCTGGGGGCCGGGAATGGCTCCGGCATGGGAACTGCCCGCTGACAGCGAGACGCCCTGCATCCTCCTCGAGCCGTTGTACGGGGAGACAGGCGAAGCGCTCGACTTCCGGTGGACGTCCATGAACGTCCCGGCGGAGGGATGGGTGCGCTCCCTGGAGCTGGGCCGTCACGTGTCCCTGTGGACGCGGGAGGGCGCCGCGCTGTTCGACGTGGCGACGTTCGTGCGCGTGCTGATGCGCGGTGTGCCGCACGTGGGGATGCTGCCGGGGGACGCGGCGGGGCGGCGGTACGTGGTGGTGCGGCACGCAGAGGGATTGGCGCTGTGGCTGCTGCCTCGCGACGAGGGCCAGGCGGCGGACGCGCACCAGGCGGAGCGGGAGCGGGCGGCGCGGCAGGAGGTGGAGGCGGCGCTGGCCCGGGCGGAGCAGACGGTGAGCGCGCTGCGCGAGGCGGAGGAGCGCTACCGGCTGGCCACGCGCGCCACGCATGACGTGCTGTGGGACTGGCACTTCGCCACGGACCACGTGCGGTGGGACCCGGGGACGGGGAACGCGTTCGGCCACGCCACGTCCGTGCTGGAGCATAAGCTGGGCTGGTGGGGCGAGCGCGTGCACGACGACGACCGGGACCGGGTGGTGGACCGGCTGGTGGAGTTCGTCGCGTCCACGGGCGACGTCTGGAGCGAGGAGTACCGCTTCCAGCGCGCGGACGGCAGTTGGGCGCACGTGCTGGACCGGGGCGTGCTGGCGCGCGACGACGAGGGGCGCCCGGTGCGGATGATTGGCTCCATGATGGACGTCACCGAGCGCACCCGCCAGATGGAGACGATGGTGGAGGAGGCGCGGTTCCGCGAGCGCTTCATCGGCATCCTGGGGCATGACCTGCGCAATCCGCTCAACGCCATCGTGCTGTCGGCGCGGGCGCAGAAGCGCCGGGGCCCGCTGGAGTGCACGCCGGAGCAGCACCGGCAGCATGCGCAGCGGATTGAGGCGTCCGCGACGCGCATGGGGAACATGATCGCGGACCTGCTGGATTTGACGCGCGCCCGGCTGGCCGGCGGCATCCCGCTGCGCAAGGGCCCCACGGACCTGGGGGCGGTGTGCCAGCAGGTGGTGGACGAATTGTCCGCGGCGTACCCGGACCGCGCGGTGGCGGTGGACGTAGACGGCAAGGCGGAAGGGGAGTGGGACGCGGAGCGGCTGGCGCAGGTGCTCTCCAACCTGGTGGGCAACGCGCTGGAGCACGGCAGCCCGGACGCGCCGGTGTTCCTGCGCTGCTGGGCGAAGGGCGAGCACCAGGTGCTGGAGGTGCAGAACCCGGGCAACCCCATCCCGGAGGAGCTGCGCGAGCGGCTGTTCGATCCGTTCCGCCAGGGCGAGGGCGAGCGCGAGCAGGGCGGCCGGCGCAACAGCGGGCTGGGGCTGGGGTTGTTCATCGTGAAGGAGATCGTCCAGGCGCACGGGGGGACGGTGGAGGTGACGTCGAATCAGAAGGAGGGGACGACGTTCACGGTGCGGCTGCCGCGGCCGCCGCGCCCGAAGGCGAAGGCGAAGTCCGGCCGGGGTCGGACGCGAACCGCCTGATCTTTTGGAAGGGGTGAGCGTTCGCCTCCGTGCGGTGAGGGAAGGAGCGTCCGCCGCCGCACGCCGCGCGTGTTGTGCGAAGGACCGAAGGGGATGGGCCGGGAGGGCAGGGGCGCTGCTCGCTTCGTCGGAGTGCGTTTACCGGTTGATCAGGCCGCACGGCTCGTGAGGCCAACCCACGCGGAGGCAGTCCCCATGCATCTCCCTCGCCCTGTTTCATTCCCTTCCTCTCCCTGGGTGGCGCTGTGTCTGGCCGCGGCGCTGGTGGGCTGCGGCGCTCCCATCGAAGACGCCGCCGAGGCGACGGGCCGGTCCTCGGACGCGCTGGTCTCCACCAATGGGCTGACGGTGAATGGCCTGACGGTGAATGGGCTGACGGTGAATGGGCTGACGGTGAATGGGCTGACGGTGAATGGGCTGACGGTGAATGGCCTGTCCACGAACGCGTTCCAGAGCTGGTTCAACCAGGACCCCGCGTCGTCGGAGATGGTGATGCGTTACGTGGTGAAGTGCGCGATGGCGGCGGGGATGCGCCTGACGTACCAGTCGCCGGCCACGGGGAAGAGCTACCAGTGGGACGGGAGTCTGGGATTGTCGCCGGGGTGGGCCGGGGGGCAGCCGGCGACGGTGGCGGAGCAGCAGGTGGTGAGCGCGTGTCTGGCGGCGCACGCGAACAAGTACGGCGTGCACGTGAACATCTCCGTGCTGGGGCGCGACGCGGTGGGCGGGGCGATGCCGTACTCCACGGACGAGCTGAGCACCTACAACGAGAAGGAGGCGTGCTTCTTCGGCAACCTCTTCACGAACGAGGGCGTGTTCGCTGCGAACGACGGCGCGTACCTGGACTACGACGAGAGCACGGTGCGCACCTGCGGCCTGTCGTCCTGGAGCGAGACGACGGCGTGCACGCCGATGAAGCACGTGGGGGCGTGCCGGTACTACTGCACGCTGGACACCACGCGGACGTACTACACGCGCTGCACGTACAACGGCGTGAACTACCGGCCCATCACCACGCGCATGCTGCCCCAGGACATCTACCGCTGCGGTGACGGCGTGTGCCAGTTGACGGAGAAGTGCGGCACCAGCAACACGGCCGATAGCTGCGCGGCGGACTGCGGCGCCTGCCCGTAGTCATGACTCGCGGCCCCGGGAGGAACGGGTGCCGCGGCGGTGTTCGGGGCGGGCGTTGAGGGCTCCCAGCGGGTCCGCCCGCTAGAAGATGCCGGGGAGGGGCCGGTCGCGGCCGGGGGTCCTGGGGGCCTGGCGGGGGTCCTTCGGCGGCTCCACGCGGGGCCCGAGGATGGCTGGCAGGGAGGCGGTGCGCCTGCCCACGTACAGCAGGCCCTGGAGGCTTTCGTTGGCGGACGTTGGCTGCAGCAGGATGTGCGGGCTCTGGCCGGGGAGGGCGGCCACCTTGGGCGCGGGCGTCGCGCCCACGATGCCGCAGACCCGCTTGCTGTCGCGGTCCAGGTCACAGCCCCAGCGCAGACCCTGCGCGTAGCTCATCTCCAGCACGACGAGGGAGCGGTGCTCCTTCATCAGGTGCGCCATGGGCGTGAAGGACGGGTCCCACTGCGTGCCCTTTTTCATCTGGGTATGCGTGTTGACCGCGAGCACCACCTGGACCTCGTCTGGCTTCGCGGCCCGGCGCTTCGTCCAGACCTGGGCCTGGGCGGCGTCGCGTTCGCTGCCGTTGAGCACGTCCGTGTCGTAGGCCACCACCGTCACCCGCAGCCCCGCCGCGCGCAGGGCCCGCACCGCGGTCGATGAGATTCCAGGCGCAGCGTCAGGGCCTGCTCCAGGTCCAGGTCGCGGGTGCCGTGCTGGGCGCCGCGCGGCATGGACAACCGCTTGGTCTGCGCGTCGTCCTGGTCGAAGTCCACCTCCTTCACGAGGGGATTCGAGGTCTGCTCCCATCGCTCCGTGGCGACCTTCCACCACAGCTTGCGCCACTCGACGTCATTGCCAGTGGTCTGCTGGGTCATGCGGAAGATGCGCACGACGGACTGACGTGTAGCCCCGCGCTTCCAGCAGTTCACGCGTGGCCGCGAGCGCCTCCGTCAGGGATGTGGTTCTTTTGTGTGATTGTCATTGATTCCAGCTCCAGGTCTCCGGGTCCCAGCGGGTGATGGAGGCTCCTTCCAGGACGGGGTCGAGGAAGCGCTTCGCGGCTTCGGTCACTTCTTCAAGCGTGGGCCAGGGGAGCTGGTTGTCCTGGGCCAGGTCCTCGTAGGCCATCTCCCAATCCTTGGAGGGAGAGGCAAGGGCGCCCGGCAGTGGATGGGTATTCCGGAAGTCGAAGGTCAGCTTGAGCGCTTGTCGCAGCCGCTCTGCCTCCAGTGACTTCCGTGCCTGCGCCAGCAGCGCGAGGTCGGGCAGGTCCTTCACGCGGGAGTTCGGCCGCAGGCGAGGCATCGTGTATGCGTGCAGCTTCTCCGCGAGATGGGTTTCGACGGGGTAGAGCCGCAGGCGGGGCGGAGCGATGTTCGCGAAGCCGAGCACGTCGGGGGCCGTGACCTCATCCGGCGTTCCCAGCATGGGCTCCCCAAAGGCGACGTCCACGTCGAAAGGGCGGCTGTAGATCTTCTGTGCGAGCCTGCACTCCGCGCGAAAGCGCAGGCCTTCATAGCGCATGCCCTCATTCTGGATCTTGGGATGCTCGTGATCCGGGCGGACCTCGAACGAAAAGAAGTCGCCAAGCTCGTGCCTTCCGGCGTCCTGCAGTTGGAGCAGCAGTCCGCTGGGGTCGCCTTGGATGCGAAGGTCGATATCCTTCGTGGCTCGCGCCCTTTCGATTCGAGGCCTCCGCGCGAAGCCGCAGTTCCAATGCCTGCTTGAAGGCCGCGGGCGAAGCATAGGTGCGGCCCGTCACGCTCCGAGTCCTCCAAAGGGCTTCAGGGCCTCCTCCACGGTTGGGAGGGCGCCCCTGACCATGCCGCGCTGCAGGGCTTGCAGCGCGGCCTGGCGCATCAGGTCTGGAGTGAGCGCGCCCCTCGCGCAGTCATCCAATGTCCTAGAGGGAGTCGTGACCCGCACGGCCCCCACCCACTGGCGCTCGGAGTCGAGCAGGTCTGCGTAATGGAGCACGACGGGCTTTGGCACGCGCAGGCGGCGCGTCTTCCACGCCTCCGGGAGCGTCAGGTGGATCCTCGCGGGCAGGACGTCGGAGAGGTCGTAGAGCGAGAGGGCGGTCTGGTGCGAGAAGGTTCCTACCTGCTCGGACCAGAGCCACACCGCGACCAGATCCTCGTGCTCACCGGCAGGGAAGTGCACCAGCCGGTAGATGCCTCGCTGGAGCCGTGAGACGCGGCCGATGCGCACGTAGTGGGCAAGGAGTTGTGGCGAATAGCCCGCGTGCGCGGCCTGCTGGGTCGTGAAGAGGCCTTCTTGCCCCTCGGCCACGCGGTAGAGCTGGTCCCAGTCCGGCTTGAGCGGGGGCTCGATGCTCATGCACGAAACTATAATTTCACTTTAGTTTCGTGCAACAAGCAGATCCGTCTGTCGCGCGGAGGTTAAACCTGATTTTAGTTTTGTGTGGTTGTGGGCGCCCGCGTCAGCGCGACGGCGGGTACTTCTGCAGCTTCCGCTGGAGCGACCTTCGATGGATGCCCAGCTTGCGCGCGGCTTCGGAGATGTTCCCGGCGCTGTCCGCGAGCACCCGGTGGATGTGTTCCCACTCCGCTCGCGCCAGCGATGGCGCCTGGAGGGTCTCCGGCGCGGCGACGTTGGGGGCCTCTTCCGCCCTCGCGAACGCCGCCAGGATGTCGTCCGCGTCCGCGGGCTTCGGCAGGTAGTTCACCGCTCCCAGCCGGATGGCGTCCACCGTCGTGGAGATGCTGCCGTAACCCGTCAGCACGATGACCCGCGTGGACGCGTCCACCGCCAGCAGGTCCCGCACCAGCTCCAGCCCGCTGTGGCCCGGCATGCGCAGGTCCACCACCGCGTACTCCGGTGACTCGCGCCTGGCCGCGACCATCGCCTCGTCGTGGTTGCCCGCCGTCGTCACGTCCCAGCCGCGCTCGCGGAAGGCTCGCGCCAATCGCTCGCGCAGCGTGCTGTCGTCGTCCACCAGCAGCAGGCTGGGGCGTTGATCCACTGGCGCCGTGCTCATGCCGCCGCCTCCTTCGCTTCCGCTCCCGGCAGGCTCAGGCTCGCCGTCGTGCCCTCCCCGGCCTTCGAGCGCAGCTCCAGCGACCCTCCCAACTGCTCCGCCAGCGAGCGCGCCAGGAACAGTCCCAGCCCCATGCCTTCTCCCGGCGCCTTCGTCGTGAAGAACGGCTCACCCGCGCGTGTCAGCACCGCCTCCGGCATGCCCTGGCCCTCGTCGCGCACCTCCAGCCGCGCTCCCGTGCCCTCCGGCAACACCCGCAGCTCCACGCCCCGGCCCGCGGGCGTCGCCTGGAGCGCGTTCTTCACCAGCCCCCTCAGCACCCTCGCCAACGCCCTCGGCGGTCCCTGGACCGGGCGCGCCTTCAACGCCTCCGGCACGTCCACCCGCACCCGCTCGCGGCCGGACAGCTCCGACAGCGTCTCCTCCACCAGCCGCTCCAGCGGGATGGGCTGGAAGGGCTCGCCCGTGGTCTGGCCCGCGTCCGCGGACATCTGCACCAGCACGTCCCGGCAGCGGTCCACCTGCTGGCGGATCAGCCTCAGGTCCTCCCTCACGGAGTCGGACGTCTGGGAGGCCGCGAGCGCCCGCTCCAGCTCCTTCGCCACCACCGCGATGGTGGACAGCGGCGTGGACAGCTCATGCGCCGCTCCCGCCGCCAGCGTCGCCAGCGAGGCCACCTTCTCCTGCCTCGCGTGCCTGGCCCGGGTCTGCTCCAACTCCTGCTCACGCAGCGCCAGCGCCCGCGTCACGCGCTGGATGAAATACACGATGAAGCCCGCCGCCACCGCGAACGCCACCCACATGCCGCTCAGGTGCAGCCGCATCAGCTCCGCGTGGTCCGGCCGCTCCAGCCCCGGCAGCGTCACGTCCTGCAACACGAACAGCGACCCGAACGCCACCAGCGTGAAGCCCAGCATCGCCCACGTGCGGCGCGGCGGCAGCAGCACCGTGCCCAGCGCCACGTTCACCAGGTACAGCGCCGTGAAGGGATTGTGCGTCCCCCCGCTCAACGCCAGGAGCCCCGTCAGCACCAGCGTGTCCCAGAGCATCAGCCCGAAGATGGCCGCCTCCGCCACCGGCCTCGCCCTCGCGAGCCCCGCGCGCACCGCCGCGTTCGTCACCGCCTCGATGCCCAGCAGCGCCACCAGCGCGGGCACCGGCAACGCCAGCTTCAGCCCCCACGCCGCCACCGCCACCAGCACCGCCTGCCCCACCAGCACGCCCCAGCGCAGCCTCAAGAGCCACACCAGGTTGATGCGGGCCCGGAGCGAGGGTTCGGAGGGAGGCGGCGGGGAGGGCGTCATGGCGTGACGGAGGACATCGCCACGGAGCGGGCCACCGTGTCCAGCGCCGCCGCCGCCGCCCCGGGGGACTCCAGGTCCACCGCCGCCAGCCACGTATCCCAGGCGAGCACGAACGTGCGCTCGGCCGCGGGCGCGTCCTCGGACAGCGTCAGCCCGTCCAGCACCACGTCCACCGTGGCGATGTTGGACGTCACCAGCCGGAAGGGCTGGGGCTCGCCGCCTCCCGCGGGCACCCGCGTCCCCTCCAGCCACAGCGTGTGCTCCACCATGTCCACGCCGCTGTCCGCGCCCGGCAGCCCCTGCGCGTCCGCGTCCGCGGGCTCGAAGGTGAGCCGCGCGCGGCAGTAGCGCCCCGGCGGCGGCCGTATCGTGCCCAGCGGCAGCACGCTCCCGTCCGGCCGCTCCAGGCCGCTGACGTGCGGCGTGCCCAGCCTCAACGGCGAACCCTCCGAGTGCGCGTGCGCGGTGCCGATGGGCGACAGCGCCTTCAGGAGCCGCCACCCCAGCGCCTGCTCGCACGGCTTCAGCTCCACGCTGCCCAGCGCCACGTAGCCGCGTGTCAGCGTGAGCACCTGGCCATCCGCTCGCGTGAAGGAGCGCTCGCCTCCCGCCGCCTGCACGCCCTGCGCGGTGGCCCGGTGCTCCAGGCCCAGCGTGACGGTCATGCCGTCCACGCGCTCACCGCACGCGCCCAGGGCCCCCAGCGCCAATGCCAGACACGCGAAACGGAGCATCACAGGTCGTACGCGAGCGAGAGCACCGCGATGGGCGTGGACGACACCCGGCGCAGTTGGTTGACGACAGGGATGCGCACCCCGGCCTGCACCACCACGTCCATGCCCGGGCTGAAGAGGACGTCCGGCGACGCGTACGCGATGAAGCCCCCGCCCGCCTCTTCCGGCGTGCCGTTCGTGTCCGGCGCCTTCTCCGCGCGGGTGTCCACGCCCAGCCGCACCGCCCAGCGGGGGGAGGGCTGGTATTGCGCCGCCACCTGCGTGCGCACCGACGCGCCCAGCCGGAAGTCGTCGCGCCCCCGCGAGGGCAGGAAGCCCAGGGCGCTCGCGAGGAACGACCAGTTGCCCCGGAAGCCCTGCCACGCCAGCCCCGCCATCGGATCCACGGAGCCGCTGCCGGGCTGCGCGTCGATGCCCAGGCTGGTGCCGTCCCTCGCGTGCAGCCGCGGGCCGGTGGGCAGCTTCACCCCGCCCACCACGCTGACCAACTGGTCCGGGGAGAACGCCTTGTCCTTCCACACGAACGCCTTCGCCGTCACGTCGACGTCGCCCAGCCCCCAGCCGCGCTCCAGCCCCAGGCTCACGTCCTGGACCTCGCGGGCCTGGAGCGGCAGGTTCACCGCCAGCACCAGCCAGGGCCTGGGCGCGTACGCCACCGCCACGTCCATGCGCAGCTCGCGCAGCCGCTGCGCGTCCACGCCCGTCACGCCTTCCGTGTGCCCCCACGCGCGCAGCATCGTGGACAGCCGCAGGCGCCCCTCGAAGGGCTGCTCGCCTCCCATGGACGTCAGGGTGGGGTCGCCGCAGGCGCAGCTCGCGCAGGCCCGGGCCGGGGCGGTGGGCACGAGGAGCAGCGCGGCGCTCAGGAGGGCCAGGGTGGGGGTTCTCAAGGCGTGGCCACCCTAGCGTCCCCCCGTCCTGGCGCACTGTGGCGTGTTGTCGCAGCCCTCCAGTGCGAACCGACCGGCGGTCTCCCCGGCCGGGGAGCGGGCTGCCGGGCGGGGGCCGGCTGTCCGGCCGCCCATCCGTGCCTATCTGGAGAATGACACCGACCCGTCCGCGTTGAGGGAGGACACGCCGGAGGCATGGAGGTCATTCATGGGGCTGCTCGCACCGCTGGGACGGCTGTTGTTCTCGGTCATCTTCATCACCAGCGGGCTCAATCACTTCATCCAGCTCCAGGCCCTCACGGCCTACGCGCAGGCGTCCGGCGTGCCCGACGCGCGCACGGCGGTGCTGGTGTCCGGCGGGGTGCTGGTGGTGGGGGGCCTGTGCGTCCTGCTGGGCGCCTTCGCCCGCCTGGGCGCGGCCATGCTCGCGGTGTTCCTGGTGGCGTCCGCCTTCATGGTCCACCACTTCTGGAAGATGGATGACCCGGTGCAGGCGCAGAACAACCTCATCCACTTCATGAAGAACCTCTCCATGGCGGGAGGCGCCCTGCTCATCGTCTACTTCGGGCCCGGCCCCTTCAGCCTGTCGCGCAAGAAGCGCGAGAACGCCCTGGGCGGCATGAAGCTGGGCGCGCCCCTGCGCTGAAGCGAGCGCGGGGCGCGGGCGGGTTGCTCAGAGCGCCCCGACGTAGGCGGCCTGCTGCGTGCGCAGGGTGAAGAAGGCGACCTCCGGCGTGCTGCCCCGGCGCAGGTACGGCCCGCCGAAGCCGAAGCCCAGCCCCTGGTTCACGTACAGGTGGTTGCCGTTCACCCGGTAGTGGCCGCGGATGTAGGGCTGGCCCGCGCGGCGGAAGAGGGCCTCCGTGAGGCCCCGGACGATGAACTGCCCGCCGTGGGTGTGCCCGGAGAACTGCACCAGCCCCGCGTGCGCGGGCAGCTTCTCCGCGGTGGGCGGCGTGTGGGCCAGCACCAGCCGCGTGCCGGACGTGGGCGCGCCCCGGAAGGTGGCCTCCACGTCCTCCATGCCGGTGAGCCCGTCGTCGATGCCCAGCACCGTCACCGGCGCGCCCCTCACGTGCACCACGCGGTGCTCGTTCTGGAGCACCGTGTAGCCCAGGTCCTCGAAGCCCGCGCGCAGGTAGGGCGCGTCCACCCAGTGGTCGTGGTTGCCCAGCACGACGAAGACGGGGCCGTTGAGCCCCTGGAGCAACTGGCGCACGCGCGGCAGCGGCTTGGGGCTGTGCGTGACGTAGTCGCCCGTGAGGAACACCAGGTCCGGCGCGGCCTCGTTCACCGCGGCCACCGCGCGGCGGATGCGCACGTCGCTGGTCGCCTGGCCCACGTGCACGTCCGAGAGCTGCGCGATCCGCAGCCCGTCATGCTCCGGGTGGATGGCGTCCAACTGGAGCAGGTGCTCCGTGAGGACGAAGTGGTCCCGCCAGCGCAGCCGCCGGTCCGGCCGGAAGGGGTCGGGGCCTCGCGCCTGGAGCTCGTTGCGACCGTGGGGCTCCACCGCTTCGGAGATGGCGAGGGTGGAGGCGGCACCAGCGGCGTGACGGCGGCGGGCGAGTCTCAGGCGCATGCGTTCGGATTCCTCCGGCGGGGCGAGGGCGATTGTAGTGAGCGGTCCGGAGGGCCGTGAAGCCCGGGGGCCCGGCCCGCCTGCCCCCTTGCACGAAGGCGCGGGGGCGGAAGCAGAACCGGGCCTCGTTCCAGAACATTTCCCGCGCCTTCCGGGCAGCCTGGCCCTCCGTGACGCCGGGTGCGACATGCGCATCGCACCGGCGTCAGGGTGGGAGTCCTGCTCAGTAGCCGCGCAGGACGGTCAGGCCCTCCGACGTCAGCACCAGCAGCATGCCGGAGGCGGTGGAGCCGTCGTACACGAGCTGGAGCACCTTGTTGCCGCGCACGTTCGCCACCTTCTCCACCGTCTTGCCCGGGGTCAGCCGGTAGAGGCCGCCCGCGTTGGTGCCGATGAAGAGCGAGCCGTCATTGGTGGAGGCGAGCGCGTTGATGTTGCTGAGCGCCGGCACGTCCGCGCCGATGCGCGTGCCCTTCTGGAAGGGGTTGTTGGCGGAGAGGATGGTCATCTCCCACAGGCCCAGGTCCTTGCTGCCCAGGTAGTACTTCTTGTCCGTGGTCTGCTGGAAGCCGCGCCAGGAGTCGAAGTCCGCCTGCGAGTTGACCTCCGGGAGGTAGGAGGACTTCACCTTCTGCTGGTTGATGCCCGGCGTGGTGGTGTCGTCCCAGTTCTCCATCTTCGTGTCGGGCGTGACGGTGCCGAAGTTCCACTCGTTCGCGATGAGCACGTCCCCGTCCGGCGAGATGCCCAGGCCGTAGGTGTAGCCGGCGTACTGCGAGCCCTTCGCGTCGAACCACACCGGGTGGCGGTGGGCGTTGTAGGTGAGGCCGCGGATGCGGGTGACGCCGTGGTTGGAGCCGAAGAAGACGTCGCCCTTGTTGGGGCCGCGCAGCACGGACGTGCAACTGTACATGGCGCGGTCTTCGTCGAAGTGGTGGTCGTTGCTGTTGCGGATGCCCAGGCTGACGCCGTCCACCACGCTGGGGCCGGTCTGGATGAAGGGGTTGCCGTTCGCGTCCTTGTTGGCGCGGCGGGACTGGTTGATGTGGCCCTCCAGGACGACCTGGCCGCTGGCGTCCAGCTTCACCGCGTCCACGTCTCCCTGCTTGTAGAACTGGAGCCGGCGCGTGCTGAAGGGGAAGCAGGTGGTCTCGTTCACCGGGACCTCGCACGGCTTCGCGGTGACGATGAAGTTGGTGTGGATGTCCGGCCACTCCGGATCCACGCCCAGGTCATCGGCGTAGTAGCCCACGTAGGCGCGGCCCGCCTCGCCGCCGCAGATGACGCTGGAGGGCTGACCCGCGGCCGCCTGGCCCACGGGGCCCGGCACCCAGACCAGCTTCTGCGTGTCCGCGCGCACCACGCCGATGCGGTCGCCGTCCAGCACCCAGACGTTCCTGCCCAGGTCGATGCCGACCGACTTCACCCTGCCGATGCCGTAGCGGTCCGAGTAGTTCGTCACCGGATCCGCCGGCCAGGGGTCCACCGTGCCCGCGTCCGTGCCCGCGTCGGTGCCGGCATCCGTGCCGCCCCCGGTGCCCGCGTCCGTCTCTCCGCCGGTGCCCGCGTCGGTGCCGGCGTCCGTCTCACCGCCCGTGCCGGCGTCCGTGCCCGCGTCCACTTCCGTCCCGGCGTCGGTGTCACCGCCCGTCCCCGCATCCACCCCCGGCCTTGGATTGATGGTGTCCGTGTCATCGATGGGGGCCGTGGGCGAGTCCGACCCGCCGCAACCCCACGCCGACAGCATCACCGCACCCGCACACACGCCCAGCCCCAGCAGTCGTCGATTCACCATGGTCTCCCTACGCGTACGCGCCACCTAAGCAAGCGGCGTACCCGCCCCGGGGAGCAGGCTTCCCGTGCGGCATTCCCTGGAGAGAGGGCAATTTTCTTCCCAGTCAGGGCAGGGGCCGCCCCTGGGAGGGCAGTGAGGTGATGGCTGTCAACTCGTGGCCGGTCCCGCCTCGGGCAGCTCCATCACCACCTCGGCGCCGGGGCCCTGGGGCTCCGCCACGAAGGCGTGGCCGCCGTGACGCCGGGCCACCTCCTGCACCACCGCGAGCCCCAGGCCCGCGCCCCGGCCGGAGGGCTCCGCGCGGTAGAACGGGGTGAACACCTTCTCCCGGTGCTCCGGAGGAATGCCGGGCCCCCGGTCCCGCACGGCCAGCCGCCACACGCCGTCATGCCGCTCCGCGCGCAGCGTGATCTCCGTGCCGCGCGGGGCGAAGCGCAGCGCGTTGGCCAGCAGGTTGTCCACCGCCTGCCGCACGGAGCTGGCGTGGACGGGACACGGCGCTGGCTCCGGCGCCTCCACCGTCACCCAGACGCCCTGCTCCTCCGCCTGGGCTCGCGCCGCCGCCGACGCATCCTCCAGCAGCACGCGCAGGTCCTCGGGCTTCACCTCCCACGTGCCACGGCCGAAGGAGGCGAGGTCCAGCAGGTTGCCCGCCAGGAGGGACAGGCGCTCCACCTCGCGGCGGGTCTCCTCCAGCGACTCGCGCAGCTCGGCGCCGTCGCGCTCCTTCCACAGCGCCAGGTCCAGTTGGGTGCGCATGAGCGCCAACGGTGTGCGCAGCTCGTGCGCGGCGCGGGCGATGAGCTGCTCCTGGGCCTCGCGCGCGGACGACAGGCGCTTGGCGGCCTCGCGCAGCGCGGCCTCCACCTCCGCCACCTCGTCCCGGGCCGTCCCTGCCGCGGGGGCTCCGGACCACAGGCCCTCGCGCAGGTGGGTGATGAGGCCGCGCAGCTCCGCGAGCCTTCGCTCCAGCCACCGCGCCTGCCAGGTCTGCAGGCCGAAGAACACGAGCCCCAACAGGCCGGCCAGCCCCAGGGTGATGCCATGGAAGGCGCGCACCGCCGTCTCCTCCCACGCCAGCGACGCGGACAGCCGCAGCACGTACGGCATGCCCCGGGGGGACACCACGCGCACCGTCACGCGGCGCAGCAGCGCGCCGCCCTCGCGCACCGTCTCCAGCCGGGGCGCGTCCGTGTCGGGGAACCGCTGGAGCGGTTCTCCGGACGTGTCGGCCGTGGGCGGGAAGGACAGCACGCGCCGCCCGTCCGGCCCGTACACCTCCGCCACCGGGGCGAAGGACCGCACCAGGTCGGAGAGCGGCGAGTCCTCCATGTGCAGGTGGGGCTCCCCGCCGGGGCCGTCGAAGAGGCTCACCGCCTCCGTGGCGGCCTGCGACAGCAGCGCGTCGTCCACCACGCGCTCCAGGTAGGCCTCGAAGAGCTGGCCCGCCAGCAGCAACGCCAGCACCACGCCCAGCACCGGCACGAGCGCGCCCAGCAGCCACAGCCGCACGGCCAGCCTCACGGCGCCTCTCCCTTCACCAGCCGGAAGCCCACCCCGCGCACGGACTGGATGGACACCGCGCTCCCCGCTCCCAGCCGGGCCAGCTTCCCGCGCAGGTAGCCCACGTACACGTCCACGATGTTGGGGGGCCCGTCGAAGGCGTCCCCCCACACGCGCATGAGGAGCTCCGAGCGCGAGTGCACCTCGCCCAGGTGCCCCGCGAGCTCCTGGAAGAGGGCGAACTCGCGCCCGGTGAGCGGCTGCTCCTGGTCCCCGTGCCGCAGCACCCGCCGGCGGGCGTCCAGCACCAGCGGGCCGATGTTCCGCACCGGCGTGCCCGTGTCGCCCCGGCGGTGCAGGGCCTCCAGCCGCGCGAGCAGCTCCTCGAAGGCGAAGGGCTTCGCCAGGTAGTCGTCCGCGCCGGCGCGCAGCCCCACCACCTTCTCGCCCACCGTGCCGCGCGCGGTGAGGAGCATCACCGGCGTGCGCAGGCCGCGCTCGCGCCAGCGCCGCAGCACCGCGAGCCCGTCCAGGTCCGGCAGGTTCCAGTCCAGCAGCACGACGTCGTAGGGCACGTCCATGCCCTGCTGGAGCGCGTCCTCGCCCCGCTCGCACACGTCCACCTGGTGGCCCGCCTCGGACAGCCCCCGGCGCAGCAGCAGGGCCATGCGCTCCTCGTCCTCCACCAGCAGCAGCTTCATGCGGGCTCCTCCGGTGCCACGGGCAGGCGCCCGGCCCGGGTGCGGCGCCGGGACAGCCACGGATAGAGCGAGGGCAGCACGCCCAGGGTGAGCAGCGTGGACGTCACCAGCCCGCCCACCACCACCGTGGCCAGGGGCCGCTGTACCTCCGCCCCCATGCCCCGCGCCAGCATCATGGGCACGAAGCCCAGGGTGGCCACCAGCGCCGTCATCACCACCGGGCGCAGCCGCTCGCTCGCGGTGAGGCGCACGGCCTCCGTCACCGGCATGCCCTCCGCTTCATGGTGCAGCAGGCGCGACACCCACACCACGCCGTTGAGCACCGCGATGCCCGACAGGGCGATGAAGCCGATGGCCGCGGAGATGGACACGGGCATGCCTCGCAGCGACAGCGCCAGCATGCCGCCCACGCAGGCGAAGGGGACGTGCGTGAAGATGATGAGGGCCGGCCTCGGCCGCCCGAAGGCCGCGATGAGCACCGTCACGATGAGCAACGCCACCGCGGGGATGACCACCGACAGCCGCCGCGTGGCCGCGGTCAGCGTTTCGTACTGGCCGCCCCAGACGGCGCGGTAGCCGGACGGGAGCGGGACCTCCGCCGTCACGCGCGCCCGGGCGGTCTCCACGACCGTGCCCAGGTCCGCGCCGCGCACGTTGAAGCCCACCACCAGCCGGCGCTGCCCCTCCTGCCGGTTCACCAGCGCCGGGGCGGACGTCAGCCGCACGTCCGCCACGCGGGACAGCGGCACCAGGCTCCCCGACGCGGTGGGCAGCGGCAGGGACTCCAGCGAGAAGGCCTCCGTCGTCTCGCCGAGCCGCAGGACGATGGGCACGCGCACGGGCCCGTCGAAGGTGGCGCCGACCTCCAGCCCCGTGCGCACGCCCTGCACCGCCTCCAGGACCTGCTTCACGGAGAAGCCCACGCTCGCGGCGTCCAGCGGGCGGGGCTCCACCTCCAGCAGGGACACCTCCGGCGGCGCGAGCACGCGCACGTCCACCGCGCCCTTCACGCCCGTCACCCTGGCGGCCACGGCCTCCGCCAGCCGGTGCAGCTCGCGCAGGTCCTCGCCGTAGAGGCTCACCGCCACGTCGGCGACGGAGCCTCCGAGCAGCTCGTTGAAGCGCATCTGGATGGGCTGCGTGAAGGAGGGCTCCCCGCCGGGAGCATGGGCATCGAGCGCGCGCTGCATGTCCTCCACCAGTGTCTCGGGTGTGAGCCCGGGGCGCCACTGTTCGCGCGGCTCGAGGGTGACGAAGACGTCCGCCTGCTCCAGGCCCATGATGTCGGTGGCCACCGCGGGGCTGCCCACGCGGGACACCACCTGCGTCACCTCGGGGACGTGGCCCAGCAGGGCGGCCTCCAGCCGGCCGGCCTCCTTCGCGGCGGCCTCCAGGCCGATGTCTCCCCCGCGCGTCGTCTGCACCACCAGGTCGCCCTCGCTGAGCTGCGGAGTGAACTCGATGCCGGCGCGCAGGTAGAGGACGACGCCCAGGACGAGCAGGGCCCCCGCGCCGCCCGCCACCCAGGCGGGGTGGCGCAGCCCGTGCTCCAGCAGGGGGCGGTAGGCGCGCTCCACGGCGCGCACCAGCCAGGGCTCGCGCTCGGGGATGTCCTGGGGACGCAGCACGAGGCTCGCCGCCGCGGGGATGAAGGTGAGCGCCAGCACCAGCGAGGTGGCGAGCGCCAGCACCACCGTGAGGGCCATGGGGCGGAACATCTTCCCGTCCACGCCGGTGAGCGACAGCACGGGCACGTAGACGAGCATGATGATGAGCACGGAGAAGAACACGGGCCGCGACAGGGAGGCCGTCACCGAGCCCACCTTGTCGCGCCACGCCTCGCGGGACAGCTTGCCGCGGGCGTGGCCCAGGTGGTGGAACACGCCCTCCACCATCACCACCGCGCCGTCCACGAGCAGGCCGAAGTCGATGGCGCCCAGGCTCATCAGGTTGCCGGGGATGCCCAGCAGCACCATGCCCATGGCGGCCCCCAGCATGGACAGCGGAATCGCCGAGGCGACGAGCAGCCCCGCCCGGAGGCTGCCCAGCAGGGCGAGCAGCACCGCCATGACGAGCAGGCCGCCCTCCGCGAGGTTCTTCGCCACCGTGCGCAGCGTGCCGCGCACGAGGACGCCCCGGTCATAGACGAGGTCCACCCGCACGTCCCCGGGGAGCGCGGCCTTCACGTCCGGCATGCGGGTGTGGAGGGCCTCCACCACGTCCAGGGCGTTGGCGCCGCGGAGCATCTGCACCATGACGTAGACGGTCTCGCCCCGGCCGTTGGCGGTGGCGGTGCCGATGCGGGGCAGGGCGCCCGGGACGACCTCGGCCACGTCGGACACGCGCACGGTGGCGCCGTTGGGCGTGCGGAGGATGGCGCCGCCCAGCTCCGTGGCGCCCGGGGGACGGGCCACCGCGCGCACCAGGACCTGGCGCTCTCCGGCGGGGAGGCTGGCGCCGGGGACGGCGCCCGAGGCCTCCTCCAGCGCGCCCCGCACGTCGGACAGGGTCAGCCCGCGAGCCGCGAGCTTCGCCGCGTCCGCGCGCACCTCCAGCGTGCGCTGCTGGCCTCCCCAACTGTTCACCTCGACGACGCCCGGGACGGCGCGCAGGAGCGGGGCCACGCGGAACTCGGCCAGCTCGCGCAGCTCGGCGGGGGTGCGCACGGGGGAGCCCAGCGTGAAGTGGAAGACCTCCCCGAGCCCGCCGGTGAGGGGGCCGAGCTCCGGCGCCTCCACGCCGAGGGGGAGGCTGGAGGCGAGCCCGTTGAGGCGCTCCTGCACGCCCTGGCGCGCGCGGTACGCGTCCACGGAGTCCTCGAAGACGGCGGTGACGGAGGAGATGCCGTAGCGGGAGAGGCTCCGGTGCTCGACGAGGCCGGGGATGCCGCCGAGCGCGGTCTCGATGGGACGGGTGACGAGCCGCTCGACCTCCTCCGGCGTGAGGCCCGGGGCCCGGGTGAGGACGAGGACCTGGTTGGTGGTGATGTCGGGCAGCGCGTCCAGCTCCAGGCGCCACGCCACCACGCCCGCGGCGATGGCGAGCACCGCCGTCAGCACGAGCACCTGGACGCGATACCGGACGCTGGCTTCCACGAGGCGGGCAATCATCGCGTGCCCTCGGCCAGGAGCAGGGCCTCCGCGTCCTCGGCCACCACGTCCGCTGCTCCGGCGCCACGCACCAGGGCCTCCGCGCCGGAGGTGGCCACGACCTCCACCGGCTGTCGGCGGAAGCCGTCCGCCGTGCGCACCAGCACCTCCGCCTGGCCGGACTCCAGCAGCAGCGCCCTCGCGGGGACGACGCTGACGCCCGGCAGGCTGTCCGCGCGCACCCGCACCCTGCCGGTGAGGCCCGAGGGCAGGGCGCGCGGTGTCTCCGGGATGAACCACGCGGCCGTGGTGCCATCGCGCGGGTCCATGGCGGGCGCGCGGCCGACCTCCTTCAGCGGCAGCGGAGGCTCTCCGGGGAGCACCAGCTCGAAGCGCGCCTCGGCGGGGAGGGGGCGGGCGAAGCGGGCTTCGAGCAGGGCCTCACCCGCTCCCATGATGCGCACCAGTGGCTCGCCTCCGCCCTCACGCGTCTCGCCCAGCACGCCGGAGACCTCGGTGACGACGCCGTCCACGGGGCTGCGCAGCGGCACCGGGCCCCCGCGCGCCACGGCGGCCGCGTCCGCGGCGTTGAGTCCCGCCACCGCGAGCAGCGCGAGCGCGGCCTGGGCTTCGGCCTGGGCCTCCGCGAGCTGGGTCTCGGCTTCGGCCAGCTCCGTCAGCCGCGCCATGCCCTGGGCCTGGAGGGCGAGCAGTTGCTCCCGCCGCCTGGCGTAGGCCTCACGACGGAGCGTCGCCGCCTGGTGTCGCCCCGCGGCCTGGACGGCCTCGGGCATGCGCACCTCCATCAGCACGTGGCCCTTCTTCACCTGCTGGCCGGGGCGTACAGCGACGCGGGACACGCTGGCTCGCAGGGGCACGCCCACCACGGCGGCGCCTTCAGGCGAGGGCAGCACGCGGGCGGGGGCCTCCGTCAGCGGGACGCCCCGGGCGGGACGGGGCTGGACCCACGCGGAGGCGGAGCTGGGGCGGGGCGCCTCGGGACGGGCCGTCGCGGGGGGCTCCTCCTTCGGCGAGGCGCAACCCGGTACGGCTCCCAGCAGCAGGAGGGTGTGAAGCAGGACGTGTCTCATCATGGGTTGGCGAGAGGAGTGAGGGAGCCGGTGCGAAGCGGCGCGGCCCCGTGTTGAAGGCAGGTGCAGGCCGTGCTCAGGGGGTGGCTTCGTTCGTGGCGGACGCGTCGAGCGCGTCGATGAGGAGCCGGGCTCGCATGCGCGCCAGCGCCTCGTCCGCCAGCGCGTGGCCCAGGCGGATGCGGGCCTGGGTGCGCGCACGCCGCAGGCGCACCACTTCGAGGACCGTGGTGTCTCCGGCGCGGAAGAGCAGCTCGCCCAGCCTCGCCGCCTCCTCCGCACCGGGGAGCAGCGTGTCGCGCAGCACCTCCACCACCTCGTGGGAGTGCTCCACCTCGTGGAGCGCGAGCGCCAGCGCTGAAGCCGCGGCGGCGGCGGCCTCCAGGCCCTCACCCTCCAGCCGCGCGGCGTTCGCCAGCAGGGTGCCCCGCTCGCGTTCGCCATGGTCGAACACGGGAGGTGTCAGGCCCACCGTGGCCACTCCACCCACCGCGCCGTCGTACTCGCGCAGGGCCGCGACGCCGAGCTGCAACTGGAGCCCCCTGGCCGCCTTCGCCTCGTCCGCGCGGGCACGCTCCGCGCGGGCCAGCGACATGCGAGCGGTCACCTCCGGAAGACTCGCGGCGCGCTCCTGCAACGCGGGCCACCGGGACTCCTCGGGCAGGGCCACTTCGGGCAACGGGCCCGTCGCGGTGACGGAGACCGCCTGCCGTGCGCCCACCTGCCGGGAGAGCTCCGTGCGGCGCGCGATGGCCACGCCCTGGACGTCCAGCTCCGTGAGCCGCGCATCGGCCGCGTAGGTCGCGGCCTCCGCCACGTCCAGCTTCGTCGCCGCGCCCAGCGCCGCCGCGGACTCCACCGCCTCGCGGAACGCGTCAGCGAGCCGCGCCTCCTCGGCCGCTCGTGCCTGGGCCTGCTCGGCGGCCCACAGTGAAAGCCAGGCCTCCGCGACGGTCAGCCTGCGGGCCAACAGCGCGGAGCGGGCCTCCTCCGACAGCGCCTGGGTCTCCCGCCGCACGGCCTCCTTGCGCGCGGAGCCGAGGCCGGAGAGGTGAAACGGCTGGGTCACGCCGACGCGCAGGTCCAGTCCGCTCCCCGCCGTGGCCGAGGTCCGCCAGCCGGGCTCCACCACGAGCTGTGGGTTGGACAGCGAAGAGACCCGGGACGCCTCGGCGCGCTGGGACACCACGGCGCGCGCGGTGGCGGCGGGCAGGGGAGCACGCTCCGCCAGCGCGAGCGCCTCCGCGAAGCTCATCGAGGTCGGCTCGGGCGAAGCGGCGAGCAGGAACGCGGTCAGGACAGCCACCATGCGCGGCACCGTAGAGGCCTGGCGCGAGGGCATCCTGAGACGTCCGTGAGAGGAGTCTCAGAGAATGCCGGGCCCTGTATCGAGCACGCAGCCCTGCTTATGGCGTCCCGCCTCCTTCCCGCGAAGACGCCGGGCCCGCTCCCAGCGATGGAAGCGGGCCCGGCGAAGGACTTCGTGGCGCCGCGAAGGCTACTTCGTGGCCTTGGGCGAGGTGGCCTTCAGCTCCAGCGCGATGGGGTCATCCCCCTTCAACTGGAACTTCGCGCGCACCTTGGCGCCCTCCGGCAGCTCGCTCGCCTTCACGGCCTTGCCGTCCAGGGTCACCTTCGTCTGGTCATGCACGTCCAGCTTCACCTCCGGCAGCGTGTCCTTGCGCGCCAGGGTGATGTCGTCGTTGTCCTTGGCCTTCACGGTGCCTTCCAGGCTGAAGGCGTCCTTCTCCTTCCACATGCCCGCCTGCGCCGCGGCCTCCTTGGAGGTGTCCTTGCCCACGACCTTCTTGGCGGTGTCGCTGATGGCGGGGCCCACCTCCTGGGCCTCGATGCCCGTGGACGGGCCGTTGATCTGCTGCGAGCTGGGCGCGCTCGGCGCCGGGTGCTGCGGCGTGCCGGTGGTGTCCTGCGCGAAGGCAGCCGTTCCCACGCACATCACTGCCGCGACGATGAGCTTCTTCATGGTCCCGCTCCCTTTCGTTCATGGGATTCGTGTTGTTCTCAAGGGTGGGGCGGCCGTCCTCCGCCGCCAACCGGCCCATCGAGTCCTGCGCCACCATGCCGCCCCGCCGCAGGTGGGGCAGGCAGGCGTTCAGACCGGCAGGCACAGTTGCTTCACGGTGGTGAGCAGCGCGGACAGGTCCAGGGGCTTGCGCAGGTAGGCCGCCACGCCCATCCCATCCACCGTGTCGCGCACGTCCAGGTCCGCGCTGGCCACCACCACCGGGATGTCCGAGCACGCGCGCTCGTGGCGCAGCGCCTCCCGGAACGCGATGCCGTCCATGCGCGGCATCATCAGGTCCAGGAGGATGAGCTGCGGCCGGGGCTCCGACGAGCGCAGCCGCTCCAGCGCCTCCAGCCCATCCGCCGCCAACTGCACGGCGTAGCCCTCCAGCTCCAGCGCGTCCTGGAGCGCATCCCGGATGTCCATGTCGTCGTCGACGACCAGCAACGTGTGATGGGCTTCCATCCCAGTCCCCCTGCGAACCCTGGAGCACCCACGCCGTTCCCCGAGCCGGAACGGCGGGTCCCCGCCTTCGCCAGACAGAATCTGTGCCTGGGGCCAGGAGAGCGGAAGCTCACGTGTAGGCGTATGCCTACCGGTGAGCACATTTCCACCAAGGGCTCCCCTGGCTGGCGGGAGGGGGCGCTACTCGCAGCGGTCGCAGAGGCCGCGGAGCTGCACCTCCACGGCGCGCTGCGACACGGCGCGGGGGACGCCGCGGGCGGTGGTGAGGCGCACGGACTCCTCGGGGAGGCAGGAGACGGTGCCGCAGTCGGTGCAGGTGAAGTGGGGGTGGTTGTTGGCGTGCTCGGTGGCGCCGGGGCGCTTGAGCTCGAAGCGCCAGACGTGGTCGCCCAGGTCGGCGCGCACGACGAGGCCGGCCTCGGTGAGGTCGGTGAGGTTGCGGTAGATGGTGACGCGGTCGTAGCCCTCGCCGCCCAGTTCCTCCACCAGGTCCGCGTGGCTCATGGGGGCGGTGGCGGTCTCCAGCTTGCGCAGCACGGCCACGCGGGGGGCGGTGCTGCGCAGCCCCGCGGCGCGAATCCGGTCCTGGAACCCGGTCAGCTTCTCCTGCGCCGTGACTTTCTTGGCACCCATGCGCGGTCGAATAACACAGCGCCGCGCCCACGTCCCCACGCCGGTGCAAACGAAGTGTACCTGTAGCCCGGTTGTACCTGTGACGCGGCAGGCCAGCGGCCGGCCGCTCTCCCGGGTCCGTGGCCTTCCAACTTCCAACACTTCCAAAGGGTTGCCTTGACTCGGAGGCCCCCGTCACCAGACTGCGCCCTTTCCTCACCCTGGAGGCGGGCCGTTGGGGTCCCTCCCTTCCAGAACGACCTGTCGCCCGCGTCCGTCCGCCTCCTCCCATCCCCGATGAAGCCCACCCTGCTGCTCGCCGAAGCTCCGGGCCCCCACAGGGAGCTGCTGTCCCTGGCGTTCCAGGGGCAGGGGTGGCGGGTGCTGCTGGCCGCGGGGGTGGAGCCGCTGGTGCGCGCGCTGCGCGAGTCCGCGCCGGTGCACCTGGTGCTGGCGGCGGGGGCGCTGCTGGCCTCGGCGGTGGAGCCGTGGGACGCGCTGCGCGAGGCGCTGGCCGCGTCCGGGGCCTCCCTCTGGGTGGAGGCGCCGCCGGCCGAGCAGGACGCCCTGCGGCGCTCGGGCCCGCCGGTGGCGGGGTTCCTCGCGCCGGGGATGTCGCTGGGGGCCCGGGTGGAGGCGGTGCGCCAGGCCCTGCCCCGGGAGGCGCAAGACGGCCGGCCCGCGCTGCGGGTGCTGGTGGCGGAGGACGACCCCGTCTACCGCAAGCTCCTGCAGTTGGCGCTGGCGCCCTTCCGCTTCGAGCTCATGGAGGCGGAGGACGGGCTGGCCGCGCTGGAGCTGGCGCGGCGGCACCCGCCGGACGTGGTGCTGGCGGACGTGCTGATGCCCCGGCTGGACGGCTTCCGGCTGTGCCTGGCCCTGCGCCAGGACCCGAAGCTCGGGCGCGTGCCCGTCATCCTCACGCACGCCACCGCGCCGGACGAACTGGACCTGCGCATGGCGGCCAACGTGGGGGCCAACGGCTTCGTGCGGCGCGCGCAGGGGGACGACGAGCTGGTGGCCACGCTCCTGCGCGAGTCCCGCGCGGAGGGGCCCCTGCCCGCGCCCGTGCACGGCGAGCTGTCCACGGAGACGCACCTGTACGCGATGGTGCGGCAGTTGGAGCGGCGGGTGGGGCTGCTGGAGCAGGCCGAGCGCACCGCGCGCGAGAGCGAGGAGCGCTACCGGCTGGTGGTGTCCGGCTCCTATGACGGTGTGTGGGATTGGGACGTGCGCGACCAGCGCATGTACTGGAGCCCGCGCCTGCTGGAGATGCTGGGGCTCCGGCCGGAGGACTTCCCGGGGACCTCCGAGGCCTTCCTCGCGCGGGTGCACCCGGAGGACCGGGACGGGGTGGCGTCCGCGCTGGCGCGGCACCTGGAGCAGGGCGCGCCGTACGACGTGTCCTTCCGGCTGCGGCACGAGGCGGGGGGCTACCGCTCATGCGTGAGCCGGGGCCGGGCGCTGCGCGACGCGCAGGGGCGGCCGGTGCGCATGGCGGGCATCATCGGCGACGTGACGGAGCAGCTCCGGCTGTACCGCGAGGCGCGCGAGGCGGTGCGCGTGCGGGACGAGTTCCTGGCGGTGGCCGCGCACGAATTGCGCACGCCCCTGGCCGCGCTTCGCTTACGCGTGCAGGGCACGGCGGCGGCGCTGAAGCACGAGCGCCAGGTGGCGCCGGAGCGGCTGGAGCGCGCGCTGGTGGCGGCGGACCGGCAGGTGCAGCGGCTGGCGGACCTGGTGGAGGGGCTGCTGGACGTGTCGCAGATGCAGGGCCACGCGCCCCGGCTGAACCTGGAGGACGTGGACCTGGGGCAGGTGGTGCGGGACGTGGTGCTGCGCTGGGAGGAGCTGGCGGCGCGCGCGGGGTGCCTGCTGGTGGTGCGCGACGTGGCGTCCGCGGTGGGGCGCTGGGACTCGCTCCGGCTGGGGCAGGTGGTGACGCACCTCTTGGTGAACGCGGTGAAGTTCGGTCCGGGCAAGCCCGTGGAGCTGGAGGTCCAGGCGGACGCGCATACGGCCTGGCTGGTGGTGCGTGACCACGGCATCGGCATCGCGCCGGACCGGGTGGACGGCCTCTTCCGCCGCTTCGAGCGCGCGGTGCCCACGCGCAACTACGGGGGGCTGGGGCTGGGGCTGTATCGCCTGTACCGCATCGTGGAGGCGCACGGCGGGGACGTGGCGGTGACGAGCACGCTGGGGCAGGGGGCCACGTTCCGGGTGCGGCTGCCCCGCGCGGGGCCCCCGGTGGGCCACGCCTGACGGCCGTCCGGGCGGCCGCCGCCTCTGTCGGATGCGCTACATCCGAAGGGCGCGGGCCGCTTTTCTCCCGGCTGGGCGGATGCACCTTTCCCGCATGGGAAAGCGACCCACCGTGCTGGTGCTCAACGGGAGTGAAGACCTCATCGAGGCGCTGGAGGAGGTGCTCGACGAGGCGGGATTCCAGAGCAAGGGCGTGCGCGTGCAGGACGTCATCCGCGGCCCCCTGGACTTCGCCACGCTGGTGCGGGAGACGGCGCCGACGGTCATCGTCTACGACATCAGCGTGCCGTTCGACCTGAGCTGGCACGCGTTCCAGAAGCTGGCCGCCAACCCGGCCGCCGCGGGCATCCCCTTCGTGCTCACCACCACCAACCGCGAGGGCGCCAGGGAGTACACCGGGACGGATGTCATCGAGTTGCTGTTGAAACCCTATGACATCGACCAGTTCACCCGGGCGGTGGACCAGGCCGCGAGGCGCGGGGCTGGCAGGGCAGGCGCGCGGTGAGGGGGACTCGTCTCCGCGGGCGCTGCGTGGCGCGCCTGCGCGCTGCTCCCGTCACGACCGGTGTCGCTCCGCTTCCCGGAAGAACTGCGTGAGCGAGTGCGTCAGCAGCGACTGGCGGGACGCCATGTACCGGCGGGCGCGGAGGAAGGGCAGCCAGACGCGTTTGCCGACACGCACCTGGGACTCTTCGGGGTTCTGGCGCGGAATCCAGGTCCCACCCAGGCGCTTCACCAGGATGCCGCCCAGGTAGGCCCCCAGGGCCGGGGCGGTGTGCGTGTCGATGAGCTCGCGCTTGTATCGCTCCGGGAAGTTCTCCCGCCAGAAGTAGAAGTCGAGGTCGGTGAGGGACTCGGGCGTCGCGTCGAGGATGCTGGGCACCTTGGTATGCAGCGCTGCCATGAGGCCTTCGGTCAGGTCTCCGTAGCCGCTGTGGACCTGCGCCGGGCTCGCTACGTCCGAGGGCAGGGCGACCGGGAGCCACTCTTCCGGCTCGGGGGGTTGGAAGACATTGAGTTCGGCGATCTTCTGCTGTCGCTCGCTGATGGCGTACTCGCCAGACAGCCGCGAGAGGAGCGGCGCCAGGTCCGGGTGGAAGCGGGGCTCCACCGGCGCCAGCGCCGCGCTGCGCTCACGCAGGTTGCGCAGCACCGTGTCGAAGTCGAGGTCCGGCCGCAGGTGCACATGCGCCCGGGCCTGGGCCACGCGCGCCTCGTCGCTGGCGAAGTCGGCGGCGGTGGGCCACAGCACCAGGAGGACGGAGCCATTGGGGAGCTCCTCCACGAGGTGCGCAGGCGTCGAGAGCATCCGCTCACGGCCTAGACGCTCTACGAGTTTGGGACCGAAGACGTTCAGCCAGGACACTTCTTGAATCCTGTCGTCCCCAGTCTCCTCTGAAGGGTCCACGGCGCTGTCAGGGCTTGAGCCCTCCGCCAGTTGATCCTCGGCTAGACTGTTGGCTGTGGCGCCAGCAACAGGGTAATGAGAAGCCCAGGCGCGGACCATGCCCACAAACTCGCTGCAAGGCGCTGTCTCCCTGAAAAGCGATAGTGGCTGAACGGAGATCCATACATACAATCTGGGGGCTGATGGCGGCAACGAGAGCCTGAGAGACATATCCAACACGGGCCACGTCGCACGAGAGAGGCCAACGGACATGCTTTTCTTTCCGCGCTTCTCGTCCAGCGCCTTCAGGACGGAATCGCGGGAGTATGTGTACTGCCGCTTGCCTTCAACAACTTCCGGCATCCACGTGCCCGCGTGAGACTCAAGCGCCCTGAAAAAGGGCTCCAACGCCTGATTCAGGTCTAGGGCCTGATCGAAGGTAGCCTCAAGGGAGAGACGAAGACGGTCGTCGGTGTCAGGTCCGCGTTTCTCAGCTCCATTCATTGGAACGACACCTCCACTCCCTCCACTTCATTCTGGGCATCTCGCACGGCCGCTCGCGATGCTTTCGGATCCGCAGGCTTGAGCTTTCCGCCCTCATATATAAGACGGACTCTCTGGACCTGTGCCGTCTGTTCGATTCCGGGGCGGCGAATGTTCAGGGTCTCCCCGTAGTATCTTGAGGCAGCGCTCGCGTCCTCGATCATTTGAGCCGTGAGAGCCTCGGCTCCGAACTGCGAAAGATCACGACTCTTGAGGCTGAAGGTCTCCACGCGTGGCGTCGCGCCAGCAGTGGGCCCATCTTCGATGACAAGCACGTCCGCGAAGCGCAGCTCCGCCTTCATCACGCCTACGTGAGTCTCGATGCGGGGCCGGTCGAAGTCCTTGAGCCACCGCCGCTGCGCCCGAGGGAGGGCGGCGTCCGCCTCCAGGAGGGACACCATGGTCCGTTCGAAGGCCAGGCCCCGGGCGTAGAGCGCGCGCATCTCCCGGTAGCCCTCCCACTTCAAGGGACCTTCGACAGCGGCGCCGCTCTGGAGTTCCTGGAGGCGCCTCTCCCGGTACGCGACGTATTCTCTCCAGAGTCCCGTGCCCTGATCGAGTCCGGGCGGTGGTGCCTCCACCTTCGGCGCCAGGTGTTTCAGCAGCTTCACGTCCTTGGGAAGGCGCGGGCCCGAGGCCTCCAGCTCCGCCTGGAGCAGCCTGGCCTTCGCCGCCTCCGAGACTGCTTCGGATGAAGCTCGTGACACGCCCCTCGCCGGCACGCCTCGTGCGGACTCACGATGGGCCTCCGCCAACATCGCCTGGGCCTTCGCGGGGTTGCCGCGAGCTTCATACAGCGCCAGCACCCCCGCCTCGCCCCACTCGGCGGCGACCCGCGCGCCCTCCCGGCTCGCCTGGAGGTAGCGGAGCAGGTCGCGCGCGGCGGTGACGCCCAGTTGCTCCTCCAGCCGCTCCACCAGTGCCTTCAACCCATCCAGGTCGAACGCGGGCATCCGGAGCCGCGGCGGTCCACCGCGCGCTTCTACGAAGGCCCGCGCGCCCTTCCCTCCGGCGTACAGCGCCACCATCAAGGCGGCAGGAGCCAGCTCACGCGTGGCCTGTTCGTACTGCCCCTGCGTCAGCGAGTACGCGCCGTGCCCCGTCCCCGCCACCAGGTGGTAGAAGCCCAGCGGCACGCCGAACGTCAGGTGGTCGAAGCCTCCCAACGCCACGCTGCCCGGCGAGAAGTGCCGCTCCATCAGCGCCCGCTCCACCTGGTCGAGCGCTTCCTGGTAGGGCGGCGGCAGTTGCTCACGCCTTGCGTGGAGATCCGCGTACCGGGCCCCGTCACCCACCGGGGTGGTGGAGAGCATGTCCCTGCCAGCACGCCCCAGGCCTCGCAGGACGTCACCGGCCTGTTCATCCCGGTCTGGGAACGCCTCCAGCGGCAGCCCGCGCCGCCGCAACTCCTCGCGGACGGTGGCCATGCTCCCCAGCGTCTGGCTCAGTTGCTTGTCGCGGGCCAGTGTGCGCACCACGCCGGGCAGCTCGTCGTCGAAGGAGGAGTGGAGGACGAAGAGGGCGAAGACCTCGGCATGGGGGAGGCCGTACTTCTCGCTGGCCGTGACGAGGAAGGCCGCGCGCTTGCGGCCGAGGACCTCCGAGGCCTTCGCATCCAGCGGGCCCAGGGCACCCAGCCGGACGGCATCCCAGTCCTCCAGCGACTCCACCAGCCGGGCCATGTCCACGCCCCGCTGCATGGCCACGAACGCGGCGGGTGAGGCGCATGCCAGGAAGGGCTCCAGCACCTCCCGGCTGGAGGCCAGATGGGGCCATCCCGCGGGCACTGCGTCGTCTCCACGGACGACAGCCGCTGCATGGGCCGGCGCCTTCGCGTTCGGCGCGTGGGGCTCCTCGCTTTCCTCGGCGAGGGGCGCGCGGCGATGGTGGAGGGGCGCATTCGAGATCGCCACCGTCTGGGCGGAGGCGGAGCGGGGGCTGAAAGCCAGGGTCGCTCCCGGGTCTGTCCTCGCTGACAACGAGACACAGCCCGCGTTGAGCAGCGCCGCCGCCAGAAGCAGCAGGCCCACGCTCCCGCGCAGCGGATGCTCAACGCACATTGTCCACCCCCATGCCCACGGCCGCGAAGGCCCCCGGCCTGAGCGACCCCTCCGCCGTCGGGAACAGCAACGTGCCTGCCTGTCCCAGCGCGTACAGCTTCCCCCCGAGGAAGCGCCACCGGGCCTCACCCGACACGAGGTAGCGCGCATCCGGCGCTCCCAGCCCCACCGCCAGCCCTCCTGCCGCCACGGTCAGGTCGCGGTGCGGGGACTGCACCTCCAGGCGCCCGTCCACGTCGACCCGGCCCCAGTTGAAGGCCTCCGCGCCCAGCGTGATGCGGAAGTGGCGCTGCCCCAGGATGCCCAGACGCCGCGCATCCCAGCTCAGGATCACCTCTCCGTAGGCCGAGGCTCCCTCCCGAAAGGGCGTGTCCGCCAGGGGCAGGGGGGAGGTGCCCGCCACTTCGAAGCGCGCCAGCTCATGGTCCGGGCCGAAGGCTCCCTGCCGGAAGCCTCCGCGTTGAAGGCGCCCCTCCAGGCGGGCCCGCAGGTCCATCGTTGGTGACACCGACTCCACGCCCAGGCCCGCGACCGCGCCCCATGCACCGCCCTTGCCCGGACGTCCGCCCCAGCCTCCCAGCAGGTGCAATTCGAAACCACCCTCCGGGGTCCTGCGACTCACCACGACGGCAGTGCCGTCCAGATGCGCCAGCGTCATCGGCCTGGAGGTGCCGCCGGCCCTTCCCCAGTCATGCGCGGCGGACAGCGAGAGCGTGTAGCGCGAGGGGAGGAAGGGCCGGCCGGCGAGGACGTGCTGCATGTCCAGCACGACCTCCGCGCCCATCAGGCGCGCGCCCAGCACATCCGAGGCGAAGGCCTCCGTGTACACCGGCCCCAGCCTGCCCGTCACCACCGCCCCGGCCGGGTGGTAGTCGGGGTTGATTCTGTTGTTGTAGCGCCGCACCAGGTGTCCGGAGAGCAGGGTGTAGGACTCCAGGGCGCCCATCCACAGCGAGTCCGGTGCGTCGCCGCCCACCGTGAGCATGCGCACCACCTGCCCCCAATCGGACAGCGCGTCCCAGTCTTCCTTCCGCACCCGTCCCGCGCCTTCCCCTCCACCCCACAATCGCAGCCGTACTGGAGCCCCCAGGTGGAGGTGGAACATCCCCCGTCTGGCCACCATCACCCGGGGCTCCAACCGCGCGAAGCCCTCGTCCACGCCCGCGCCCTGCCGAGGCAGGAGCGTCAGCGTCGTGGCCTCCATGCGCAGCAGGTGGAGCCACCGCGGGCTTTCCTCCGCGGTAGGCATTGGCCCGGTGAGGTCTTCCGCCCATCCCGTCCCCGGTAGGAGCGACAGCAACACCACGGCCCAGCGTCGAAGCAGGAACATCGGCACCTCCTGTGAACGCCCCGGTACGGGCGAATGGACAGAGGTTCTCCGCTCGGTCCGACAGGGGCCAGGGTGCAGGTCCTCTCTTTCCACGAGGCCCCGCCACACGCTCGAACGACACGCCCAGGTTCCCGACCGGTTCGAGTGCGTTCTTGAGTTCCCCTGAAACAATCAATGCGGTCGTGAACTTCTGAACCTCACGCTCGCGCCGCAGCGCGCCGAGGTACGGCACGTCGCGTGATCAGGATGGGCGCGACACCCGTCTCCGGTTACGTCAAGGCTCTCTGAAAAGACTCATCGGAGGTCCTGCCTCACCCAACGCTCCAGGGCACTGCGCGACAAGACACAATCCCTCTCAATGGGTTCTTCGGTCGCATTGATGTGCCTTCATATAGTTAAATCTCACACACGCCGCGACTTCAGGTCAGGGGGGGAGATGGGCCAACCCACAGGAAGCTTTGAGGTTTCCGAGGAATTGCTTCAATTGGGCTCTACGGGGGCCGCGGTGGCCAACCTCCAGAATCATCTCCGGCTGGCTGGACTCTATCGAAGGCCCATCGATGGTTGCTTTGGAACGGACACAGCTTATGCCGTCAGACAGTTCCAGTTCGACAGGAGGCTGAGCGCGGACGGGATCGTAGGCCCCTCGACCTGGGCGGCCCTGAGCACCCTCCCCACTCCTGCCTCAACAGTTGGCAACGCCAACAGCCCAAGGGGCTTTCCGTTCGAGATGGGAACGGGGGTCTACAGTGTCGGCCGGGTGTCCAACGGCGCTGGCGTGAACCTTCGAGAGCAACCCCATCTTTCCGGCACGTTCAAGAAGAAGCTCTCATTCAACACTCGCGTCTTCGTCTGCCGTGAGTTCTCGGGCGACTGGTATTTCGTGACGCTCGAGGATGGAAACTCCGGCTTCGTCTACAAGAAGTACATCAGCATCAATTTGCCCGACCCCGGAGCAGTCCTTCATAGGATCAAGAAGAACGAAGGCGCACTGGCCATTGTCAAGCAGCACTACAAGAACTCCACCATCCAATGGGGCCAGGACGAGCGCTATTATGCCAATGTCCTTGTCGAGGCGAATCGGGGTCCTGGGCTCCGCGGCATCTACAAGCCGACCGAGGATGCGACCTGGGACACGACCCAGACGCGTGAAGGCTACCTCATCTGGATTCCGAGCGTAGAGTTCGCCAAGAGCCTGCGCGGCAAGGTGGGCTCAGGTTCCATCACGTATGAACTGTGGCGGGACGTCAAGGTTCTCGCCACGAACGCCGGGAAAGCATACCTGGGGAATCTGGCCTTTTCCGCGGGCCTGATTCACGGCGCGCTCGAGGCCGTCTGGGATCTGCTCACAGGGCTCATTGATCTGCTGGAGTTGGTATGGAAGCTCGTCTACAGCTTGCTGAGCGGCGAGATCGTATCGGACTTGAAGGGCCTGTGGGATCTGGCTGCATCGTTGAACCTGAAGACGTTGACCGAGGCAGGCATCCAGGCTCTCGCCAACCGATGGAACGATCCAAATCTCCTTCGCCGTGAGCACTTCCGGGGCTGGCTGATCGGGTACGTCATCGTCGAGATCGTGATGGCGGTTGCTTCTGCGGGAGCCACCATTGTGAAGTGGGCAGGCAAGGCTGGAAAGCTTGGCAAGCTCCTCGCAGAATTTCCCAGGTTCGTAAGGCTCGCTGAGAAGGCGAAAGACATCACGAAGCCCCTGGCGCTGCGGAAGGCCAATCCGCTCAAGAAGACAGCCGCTCCACAGAAGCAACCGAAAGCCCCCACGAAGAAGCCCGGAGTGTCAGGGGTCCCCAAGGGATGGGAGAAATTCGCTCGGGAACTGGACGGAAGCTTCAAGAGACGACTCCAGCAGTTCCGCGGAGCCACGGACCTCAAGCCCGCCAAGGGACTTGCCGGTAGCGAGGGGCAGCTCTTCCTGTCGGAGAAGTTGCCCGGCAAAACACTGAAGCGGTGGTTCAAGATCCGGCTCTCCGTTATGGACAAGTCTATCAAAAAGCTACAAGAGGCGAAGACCGCCGTAGAGGCCAATTCCAGACTAAAAGCCGACATCAAAGTTGTGAAGATCTTCGAGCAAGGCCCTGACTGGGTGTTGCGTGAATTTGATTCCAGCTCGGTGGAGTTGAGCAAGGCCCTGAGCAACTCCACGACTTCGGCGGCCTACCGGCGCGTGGTCGCCGAGTTGCAGAAAATGAAGTCCGTGGGGCAACTGCCTCCGGTGCTTGAGGATCTGCTAAAGAAGCTGACCAGGGCCAAGGGGCCTTCGAATAACATCCACTGGTCCCCGGACATCAACAAGCTCGTCGTTATTGACATGATGTGAGAACCCATGCGCGACTTCGCCACCCTCCACCGTGAACTCAAGCTGAAGCCGTTTCTGGAGAGCCCGCTGGGAGCCCTGTACCTCTCTCGGGAGGTGCCAGGAGCATCCAGACTCGTCGTGCGGCACTTCGACGGTAGCCTGCCGAGCACGATGGTGGGTCCCTTCGTCGCGCTGCTGCGCTCGGCGCAACAATGGCTCGAGCGCAATCCCGAACTGGAACGCCTGGTGTCCATTGAGCAGCCGGTCGAGGTGGGCAGCGACTTCGTCGCTCGAAAGCACCACATCTACGGAGTGAACCTCGCATCTTATACCGAATGGGATGAGCCCCCCGCACCACCTCCGCAACTTGCTCGCATGCAGAAGGCCTTTCGTGGGAGCCGGGGCAAGTCGACCGACCCCAGGGATACGCTCCTGGAGAAAGTGTTGGCCCGGAGCCTGCTGGAGGCCACGGCGAAGACGTACTTCGATGATGACGAGGAGCGCTTCATCGTGGTTGACCTCAAGCCCACTGCGGACGAAGTCAAGCGCTGGGCGGCGCTGTCAGCGCCCGGCACCCGGTGACTAGGACTGCCCAATGAGTGATGTCCACCTTGTCTCCATTGGCGGCGGTGCGATCTCGCTGACACATCGCCCCAAGCTCAAGGACTTCTCCACGCTGCGTGCCGAAGGGGTGACTCACGTCGTCACCCTGCTCGCGGAGACCGAGGGCGCACGCCAGCTTGGCGAGGCCGCGACCCGAGCGGGCCTCGGTTGGATTTGGGTTCCGTTTCACGGCGGAGCGGTCCCGGCTCCCGAGCGGACCCAGGAGCTCAGGCAGGTGTTGCGCCAACTGAGCGCCATCGTCGAGGGTGGCGGCAAGCTGGTCATCCACTGCTCGGCGGGGATTCACCGCACGGGCATGTTCGGCTACGCGCTCTTGCGACAGCTCGGACTGAGCGCCGAGGCTGCGCGCGCCAGACTCGCAGAGTTGCGTCAGGTCACCGCGGAGGGCGTAGGCCCAGACCGCTTGGCCTGGGGGGATGCGCTGGTAGAGCCCTGGTCCTGGGTGGATTCAACGGGTCGTCGCAACACTCGAAACTGAGGAGTTGCGATGGGTGCAAAGAATCATCGACGGTCTGCTTGAACTGGACGCCCTCCCATGTCGTCGCCGGGGCGTCCCTCCGTGGGGCGACGTGAGCACCGGCAACGCTTCTGGGTGGCGATCGCGCAGGGGCTGTCGAGCGAAGATGCCGGCAGAGCAGCTGGCGTATCTCCGGTGGTGGGATGCCGGTGGTTCCGCGAGGGTGGCGGAATGCCCTCTTTCTGGCTGGCCCCGTTGGTGGGGCGGTACCTCTCGTTCGCCGAGCGAGAAGAAGTCGCGATTCTCCATGCCCAGCGCCTCGGCGTTCGCGCGATAGCGCGTCGGCTCCAGCGTTCTGCCTCGACCATCTCGCGGGAGTTACGCCGCAATGCCGCGACCCGCAGCGGTGGCTTGGAGTATCGAGCCACAGCGGCCCAGTGGCACGCGGACCGACGTGCTCGACGCCCGAAGGTCGCGGAACTGACCGCGAACGACGAACTGCGGCGGTACGTGCAAGAGCGCTTGGCGGGGACGCTCACCTCAGACGATGGGACACGCGTGCCTGGCCCAGAAGTGCGTTGGAAGAGTCGCCGCCAGGGACCACGAAAAGACCGACGTTGGGCGACTTCCTGGAGCCCCGAGCAGATTGCAAACAGGCTTCAGGTGGACTTCCCTGCGGATGCCTCAATGAGACTCTCCCACGAGGCCATCTACCAGGCGCTCTACGTCCCAAGTCGCGGTGCCTTGCGACGCGAGTTCACCAGTTACCTGCGGACCGGACGAACGCTGCGGGTGCCTCGGGCACGCACCCGTGTGCACGGGAAGAAGTTCGTCAGCCCAGAGAGGAAGCTCAACCAGCGCCCCAGCGAAGTCACGGACCGCAAAGTCCCTGGGCACTGGGAGGGGGACCTCATCTTGGGATTGGGGAGTTCCGCCATTGGCACGCTGGTCGAGCGCACCACCCGATTCACGCTGCTGCTGCACTTGCCGCGCATGGACAACCACGGCCAGCCTCGGGTGAAGAACGGGCCCGCCCTGGCTGGGCACGGTGCCGATGCGGTCCGCAGCGCCATCGCGTCCTCACTCACTCCGCTGCCGAAGCAGATGCGCCGGACGCTCACGTGGGACCAAGGAGCGGAGATGGCTCAACATGCCCGCCTTCGCGCCGACACGGGCCTCTCCATCTACTTCTGCGACCCCCGCGGTCCATGGCAGCGAGGCACGAATGAGAACACCGACGGCCTGCTTCGCCAGTACTTTCCAAAAGGGACGGACCTCTCCCGATACTCTCGTGAGCAACTCGCCACCGTCGCCGCCGCCCTCAACAACAGGCCCCGCAGGACTCTTGGATGGAAGACACCTTCCGAGGAGGTCGTGTCAATTGGAGTGGAAACGCGTCAGGCGGCGCGACGAGTTCCCTGCGGTAGCATGACGAGGTTGCCGTC